>NZ_FNJS01000044.1:0-35350 GCF_900104405.1 Arthrobacter sp. ok909
GCCTTTCTTGCGCATCGCGGTGGCCCAGAGCCGGCCGGCGCGGTAGGAGGAGCGCACCAGGGGGCCGGACATGACGCCCAGGAAGCCGATCTCGTCCGCTTCCTGTTGCAGGTCCACGAATTCCTGCGGCTTGACCCAGCGGTCCACCGGCAGGTGCCGTTCGGACGGGCGCAGGTACTGGGTGATCGTGATGAGGTCGCAGCCGGCCGCGTGCAGGTCCCGCAGGGCCTCGGAAATCTCTTCGCGGGTCTCGCCCATGCCCAGGATCAGGTTGGACTTGGTCACCATGCCGAGCTTGCGGCCCTGGGTGATGACGTCCAGGGAGCGCTCGTAGCGGAACGCGGGACGGATCCGCTTGAAGATCCGCGGCACGGTTTCGACGTTATGGGCGAAGACCTCCGGCTTGGAGTCGCAGATCGCCTCGATGTGCTCTGGCTTGCCGGAGAAGTCCGGGATCAGCAGTTCGACGCCGGTGCCCGGGTTCAACTCGTGGATCTTGCGGACCGTCTCGGCGTAGAGCCAGACGCCCTCGTCGGCGAGGTCGTCGCGGGCCACACCGGTCACGGTGGCGTAGCGCAGGGCCATGGCCTGGACCGAGCGGGCCACCTTGGTGGGCTCGAAGACGTCCACCGGGGAGGGCTTGCCGGTGTCGATCTGGCAGAAGTCGCAGCGGCGCGTGCATTCGGAGCCGCCGATCAGGAACGTGGCTTCCTTGTCTTCCCAGCATTCGAAGATGTTGGGGCAGCCGGCCTCTTCACACACCGTGTGGAGGCCTTCCTTCTTGACGAGGTTCTTGAGCTGGACGAACTCCGGGCCCATCTGGACCTTGGCCTTGATCCATTCCGGCTTACGCTCCACCGGTGTGGCCGCATTGCGCTGCTCAATGCGCAGCATCTTCCGGCCTTCTGGTGCCAGTGTCACAGTAGAGCTCCTTCTGGGGTTGCAACTAGGGCTTCTTCATTGTTGCGCAGTTCTTCGGTGATCCGCGACACGAGGTCCGCCGGGGTGACGTCCCTGCCGGTTTCCTGGGCGATCGTGGTGACTCCGGCGTCGGTGATGCCACAGGCGATGATCTGGCCATACGGGGCGAGATCGTTGTTGCAGTTGATCGCGAAGCCGTGCATGGTGACTCCCTCGGAGACGCGGATGCCGATGGCTGCGATTTTTCGGTCCGGGCCCTTCGCGTCCTGTTCGATCCAGACTCCGGCGCGGCCCTTGATGCGAACGGCCTCGATGCCGTAATCCGCCAGGACGGCAATGATCACCGCTTCCAGGCGCTCCACGTAGTCGCGGATGCCGGCCTTGTTCTTCAGCTTGATGATCGGGTAGCCCACCAGCTGGCCGGGGCCGTGCCACGTGAGCTTGCCGCCGCGGTCCACCGCCACGACGGGAGTCCCGTCAAAGGGCCGTTCATGGTCTTCGGTGCGTTTGCCAGCGGTGTAAACGGCCGAGTGTTCGAGTAGCAGTACGGTGCTGGGCGCGGTGCCGGCGAGGACTTTTTCGTGCAGTTCGCGCTGGATCTCCCAGCCGCGGGTGTAATCGATGAAGTCCGGGGCGAGACCCAGCTGGTTGAACTCAAGAGTCATGGCATCAAGCTTAGACCCCGCCCGGCGTCGTTCCCGATTGTGTGCTTAAGCTCTCATGCCTGTGGATAACTTCTGCGGCATTCCGCCGGATCGGCTATTCCTTGGGTATGGAAGTTTCCGCAATGGCCGGAAGTCCGGCCCCCATAGTGAGTGGCTACGACGTCGGCCGTTGCCTGGGCGTCGGCGGCAGCGCCACTGTCTGGCTCGTGACCGAACAGTCCACCCGCCGCGACTTCGCCCTTAAATGCTTTGATACCGGCGCAGGCACCGCTCCGGAGGATGCGGAAGCGGAAGCGGCGATCCGGCGTGAAGTCCGTATCCTGTCCGCCCTGGGGCATGACCACCTGGTGCGCGCCCACGCCGTGGTTCGCCTGCGGCGGCCTCATGAGGCGGGCGAGGGCGGCCTCGGGCTGGCGCTCGACTACGCTCCCGGCGGCTCGCTGGCGGCGCTCGTCGCGGGCCGGGGGCACCTGGGGACAGGCGAGACGGTGACAGTCCTGACGCCGATCGCGCAGGCCCTGGCGTACCTTCACGGCCAAGGGTTCACCCATGGCGATGTGGCCCCTGGCAACGTGCTGTTCACCGCCTCCGGCAAACCCCTGCTCGCCGATCTGGGGGTCGCACGGATGGTGGCCGACGCCATCTCGACCGTGGAAGTCGGCACCGATGGATTCCGTGATCCGGCCCCGGCGGACGCGGTGCGGGCCGGCCTTCAGCCGGAACGGGACGTTTATTCGCTCGCGGCCCTCGGCTGGTACTGCTTGACCGGACGGGCTCCAGAGCCCGGGGCGCAGCGACCGCCTCTCCGCCTCCTCGTGCCTGAGGTTCCGGCCGCGTTGGCGGCAGCCCTCGAAGCCGGACTGAACGAGGACCGGAGGCAGCGTCCCTCGGCCGCAGACCTGGCCGCCGCGGTCTACCGCAGCAGCACGGCAGAGCCCGTGGACCTCTCTATCACCGTCCATCCGACGGTCATCCCACAATTGCTCACCCGCCGGGCTGTGCAGCCCGGGCCGCGCAGGCGCCGGCCGGGGAAGCTCCGGCGGCACTGGCGCGGGTTGGCACCCGACGGGGGCTTCCTGCGCAGGACACGGCGGGGGTCAGCACCGGAACAGTCATGGCGGTCCCGCTCTGGAACGTCCCGTCCGTGGCGGCGCCCGGGCGCCACGGGGGCGGCCGGAGCCCACCGAGGCTTCCGAAGGACCCCCGCACGACGGGCGGTGTCGCTCAGTGTGGCGGCTCTGCTTCTGCTGGCGGGCACGTGGCTGCTGGCCGGCGGTGCGCCGGCACGCGACGCCGTCGCCGGACTTCTTTCCGCGCTCGGGGCCGACTACCGTGCGGGCCCCGGCTCGGAGGTGCCTGCGGAACCCACCGGCGCCGCCGGGACGACGGCTGTGTCGTCGCCCGGTCCGGCAGACGAGACACCGACGGCCGGGGGCGGGGAAAACGCTGTACTCCCGGATCTGGAGGCACTGCTGGCCTCAGCGGACCCCGCGGAAGCGGTGCGCGGTCTCGCCCGGCTCCGCTCGCTCGCGTTCACCTCCGGGGATTTCGGCCTGCTCGACGCCGTCAACGCCCCGGCGTCGGCCGCCGCCGCTGCCGACGAGAGGATCAGGACGCAGCTCAGCAGGGCCGGCCATGTCCTGGCCGGATTCTCGACGACTTTGACCAGGATCGAAACGGCCGCGGACGGCAGCCCCGACCGGGCCGTGGTGGCAATCACCACGGAGTCCTCCGGGTACAAGGAGCTTGACGGCGGCGGGAACGTGGTGGGAGAGGTCCCCGCAGCTGCCGCACAGCAGCTTGAGCTTGTCCTCGTGCCGGTCGACGGACGCTGGCGGATTGCCGAGATCCTCCCCGGGGATCCGGACGCCGGCTGACCGGAACTGCCGCCGTGTCCGGCCGGCAGGGTTGCGCGGTCAGTCCCGGCCGGCCACCCACGCCGTGGCCTTGGCGAGTGAGGGGTGCTGCCATTCGAAGCCGTTCCCGGCCAGGACAGCTGGTTCCAGACGCTGGCTCGCCAGCAGCAATTCCTCGGCCAGTTGGCCCATCACCAGCCGCAGCACCGGGGCGGGAACCCGCAGTACCGCGGGGCGGTGCAGCGCTTCCGCCAGTTGCGAGATCAGGGAATTCACATCGGCGGTTTCAGGGGCGCTGACGTTCACCGGCCCGGACACCGGGGCTGTGAGCAGGAAGGACAGGGCGCCGGCCACGTCCGGCAAGGTGACCCACGGCCAGTACTGCCTGCCGTTGCCGAGCGGGCCGCCGACACCGAGGCGCAGCAGCGGCATGAGCCGGCCCAGCGCACCGCCGGAGCGGCTGAGGACGACGCCGGTTCGGGGCGTGACCACGCGGATGCCCGGGGGAGCGTCATGTGCCGCGGCCTCCCAGTCGACGCAGATCCGCGCGAGCGTGCCGGTGCCGGCAGGCGCGGTCTCACGCAGCACCACTGACCCTGCGTTGCCGTAGTAGCCGGATGCCGACTGGCTGAGGAAGACTGCCGGAGGCGTGTCCTGCCGGGCCATCGCCGTCGTCAAGGTTTGCGTCGCGCCCAACCGGGAACTGCGAAGCTCCTCAATCCGTGCCCGCGTCCAGGGCCGGTCGCCTATGCCGGCGCCGGAGAGGTTGACCACCGCGTCCGCGCCCTTCAATGCGGTGTCATCGATCCGGCCGGCGGCCGGATCCCATTGGAACTCGGCCGGCGAGGCGGGGGGACGCCTGACCAGGGCGACGACGTCGTGCCCTTCGCTGCGCAGTGCGTTGGAAAGGGCGGTTCCGATCAGCCCGGAGGCTCCGGCAACAAGGATTCGCATGATCCATCTCACCACGCCCGGCACGGCGGCGAAACCTTCCGGGCCGTAGGGGCCGTTGTAGCTATGATCGAACGATGACCCCCTCGAGTTACTTCCGTTTCCCGCATCTCCACGGCGATCTGGTCACCTTCGTGGCCGAGGACGACGTCTGGATTGCACCCGTGGGCGGGGGCCGTGCCTGGCGCGTCTCCTCCCTGCAATTGCCGGCCCGCAACCCCCGTTTCAGCCCCGACGGCAAGCGCCTGGTGTGGACTGTCGTCCAGGGGACTGCCCCGGAAGTCGTCACTGCCGACGTCGACGGCGGCGGCTACCGCCAGCTGAGTTACTTCGGCCACAGCTCCACCCGGGTCAAGGGCTTCACGCCCGACGGCGACGTCCTGGTCACCAGCGCGTTCCGCCAGTCCGACAGCCGCCACACCCATGCCTACAGCCTCCCCGTCACAGGCGGCTGGGCGGACGAACTTCCGTTCGGCCCGGTGGAATCGGTGGCCTTCGGCCCCGTCGTCGGCGACGAACGTCCCGTGGTGCTTGCCAGCGTGCTGTCGCGTGAGCCGGCCTGGTGGAAGCGTTACCGTGGCGGTGCCGCGGGCAAGCTGTGGATCGACGCCGACGGAAACGGTGAATTCGAGCGTCTCGCCGCCGGGCTGGACGGCAATCTCACAGACCCCCTGTGGGTCAAGGGCAGGATCGCCTTCCTGTCCGACCACGAGGGCTACGGAAACCTCTATTCGGTACTGCCCAACGGCAGCGACCTGCGGCGCCACACGGACCACGAGGACTTCTACGTGCGCCACGCCTCCACCGACGGCGAACGCGTCATTTTCGAATCGGCCGGGGAACTCTGGCTGCTGCCGAGCCTGGACGCGGAGGCGGTCAAACTCGACATTTCGCTGGGCTCCGCCTCGCAAGCCCGCCGTCCCGCCCCGCTGAAGCCCTCACGGCACCTCGGTGACGTCATTCCGGACCGCACCGGCGCCTCCAGCGCCGTCGAATCCCACGGAACCCTCCACTGGCTGCGGCACAAGGACGGCCCCTCCCGCGTCCTTGAGGCCACCCCTGGCGTCCGGGCACGGCTTCCCCGGCCCTTCGGAGAGGGCCGGATCGCCTATGTCGCCGACCACGACGGCGTCGAGGCCCTGTTCCTCAAGTCCATTGCGGCGCCCCTGCCCGGCGGATTCGCGGCGGCCCCGAAGGCGCCGCAGCCTCTTCAGTCAGTTCAGTCTGAAGAATCCGGGGCCGGCATCCCGCTGCCGAAGCCGGTGTCCGCGGCCGCGTTGACGGGCTCGGGAACCACGCCCGCAGCGGCAGGCGGCTCCGTGTCCAGCGCCGCCGCGACTCACGCATCCGGCACCGGCACATCCGGCAACGACACAACTAGCACCGCCGGGACCGCGACGCCGGCCTCCGGCGGGCTCACGCGGATCGACTTCCCCAAGCCCAGCCGGGCCAGCGCCATCGAAGCCAGCCCCGACGGGCGCTGGCTCGCCGTGGGCACCGCCTTCGGTGACATCTACCTTGCCGATACGCGCACGGGCACCATGTCCCTGCTCAGCAGCATCGGGGAGGGCAGCATTGAAGGATTCACCTGGTCCCCGGACTCCGCCTGGCTCGGCTGGTCCGAGCCCGTCACGTCCTTCGGTTCCCGCAGCCGGCTCCGCATGGCCACGACCGACGGCGGCACGCATACGCCGATCATTGACGTCACCGACGGCCGGTTCCGCGACGAATCGCCGTCGTTCACCCCGGACGGCAAGTACCTCGCCTTCCTTTCCAACCGCAGCTTCGATCCGGTCTACGACGGACACTCCTTCGATCTGTCCTTCCCGAGCCCGATCAAGCCGTACCTTGTGGCCCTTGCCGCGGACACCCCGTCCCCGTTCGGCCCGAGCGTCGACCTGCAGACCGACGCGGACGATGCCGCGGGGACCGGGGCCGCACCCGCGGCGTCGACCGCGGCGAAGCAGGTACCGGCCGTGCGGGTCGACGCCGAAGGCCTGGCCCACCGAGTCATCGGTGTCCCCGTACCGCAAGGCAACTACTCCACACTGACCGCCGCTGCCGGCGCCCTGATCTGGCTGGACAATGAACTCTCCGGCACCACGGGCGAAGGACGGGCCAGCCTCGAGGACAAGGGCGCCGCGCCCAGCCTGGTCCGCTACGACCTCGCCAAGCGACGCACCTCCACCATCGTGGAGGCGCTGGACAGCTACCGGATCTCCGGCGACGGGGAAAAGATCGTGTTCATCCAGGACAAGCAGATCCGGGTCACTCCCGCGGGTGCCAAGGCCGACGAGGAATCCGGCCAGCTCGTCAAGGTGGACCTCGGCCGCATCCGCGTGCAGATGGATCCGCTCAGCGTGTGGGGCCAGGCCTTCGACGAGGCGTGGCGGCTCCAACGCGACTTCTTCTGGACCGAAGACATGGCCGGCCAGGACTGGGAATCCATCCACGCCCGCTACCGTCCCGTGGTGGAGCGACTCGGCTCGCACGATGACCTCGTGGACCTGCTGTGGGAGCTGCACGGCGAACTGGGCACGTCCCACGCCTACGTCCGCCCGATGGCTGTCGCCGAGAACGGCAGCAGCCCCCAGGGCCGGCTCGGTGCGGACCTTGAGTTCACCGGCGAGGGCTGGGAAATCACCCGCATCCTGGCGGGGGAGTCCTCGGACCCGCTCGCTACTTCTCCGCTGACCCGGCCCGGCGCCGACGTCAAGCCCGGCGACGTCTTGCTGGCGATCGACGGCGTCGTACTCACCGAATCGCTGACCCCGGCCATGCAGCTCGTCGGCGCGGCCGGCCACGCCGTCGAACTCACCCTGCGCAACGGTGCCGGCCACGGCGAAGCCGCGGGCGCCCAGCGCCGCGTGGCCGTGGTCCCGGTCAAGGACGAGGAACGCCTGCGCTACCAGGAATGGGTCGCCGGCAACCGGCGGACCGTCCGCGAAGCCTCCAACGGAACGTTCGGCTACCTCCACATCCCGGACATGATGGCCAACGGCTGGGCCCAGCTGCACCGCGACCTCGACACCGAAACCGCCCTGGACGGGCTGATCGTCGATGTCCGCCGCAACCGCGGCGGCCACACCTCCCAGCTCGTGGCCGAGCTCATCGGACGCAAGGTCACCGGCTGGAGCATGCCGCGCGGGGAGAAACCGCGGACCTACCCGCACCACGCACCGCGCGGACCGGTCATCATTCTGACGGACGAGTTCGCCGGATCCGACGGGGACATCATTACCCAGGTCTCCAAGCTGCGGGGGATCGGACCCGTCATCGGCACCCGCACGTGGGGCGGCGTCGTCGGAATCGACAACCGCTTCGCGCTGGCCGACGGCACGGGCGTGACCCAGCCGCGCTACGCCACCTGGTTCGCCGGCGGCGTCGGCTGGGGCGTGGAGAATTTCGGCGTCACCCCGGACATCGAAGTGACCTTCCCGCCGCACGCCTACGCCGCCGGCACTGACCCGCAGCTGGAATACGGCATTGGGGCGTTGAAGGAAATGATCCAGGAACTGCCCACGGACCGTCCCCCGTTGCGCGAGGGCTACCGCCGTGTCCGGCCCGCCCCGCTACCTGCACGCCGGCAAACCGGCCACGCTTAGGCTGCCCCGGCGGGTCCACGCTTCCGCGCTACCGCGGGAAACTGCCGCGAAACTCGTCTGGAGAAGGCCCTAAAGCGAAGGCCCCCGCTGCCCTGGAAAATCCAGGGTGGCGGGGGCCTTTGTCGTGCTCCGGACAGTGCACTCCGGGCACTCACTGTGCTGCCGGTGGAGCTAGGAGGCCAGGCTGGCGTCCAGTGTGATCTTGATGCCGGTCAGGGCCGCAGACACAGGGCAGCCGGTCTTGGCTTCCTCGGCCAGGCGCTGGAAGTCCTCCGCGGAAATGCCGGGCACCCGGGCGACGAGTGTCAGGTGGCTGCCGGTGATCCCGGTGCCGGGCTGGAACGTGACGTCGGACTTGGTGTTGATTTCCTCGGCCGTGTGGCCGGCCTGGGCCAGGGCGTTGCTGAAGGCCATGGAGAAGCAAGCGGAGTGCGCTGCCGCGATGAGCTCCTCGGGACTGGTCTTGCCCTCGGCGGCCTCGGCGCGCGCCTTCCAGGTGACGTCGAAGTTGCCCAGCCCGGAACTGTCCAGCGTGGTGTTGCCGGCGCCCGTCATCAGGTCGCCATTCCATACAGTGTGTGCGGTGCGTGTTGTTGCCATGTCCACTCCTCGACGTCGTTGTGAATCAGCGATCCGGCGCGGTGCCGGATCCTGCCGTGATCAATCCTAGGGATTCTGTCCGGCCGCCGCACGGGGGTTCCGCTGTCAGTGGATTATGACCGGCGTGCCGCGCCACCCACCGGTAGGCCACGCCGCGACGTCGGGTCAAACGACGGCGGCGCCGCACCCCGGTCTGGAGGTGCGGCGCCGTCGCTGTCGTTGACGTCGGAGACTGCTAGTTCCAGAGCGTGGCGACGGCGATGTTGATCAGTGCCATGCCGCCGACGGCGTGCGCCAGACCCTTGGGGACCTCAGCCCCGGAAGCAGCCTTCCGGTACCCGATGATGGCGGCCACCAGAACAACGATGGCGATCACCAATTTGACGGTGATCTTGAAGTAGTTGACCGGTTCGTGGGTGGCCCCCAGGATCCCTACCAGCGCCAGCCCCGTGACCAGCTGGGCAATAGCGCCGTACAGCTGGACCGGCAGGACGGTGGGCTTCTTGAAGGTGGCGAACCAGCCGCCGACGATCGCGGCTGCGCCCAAGACGTGCAGGAAGATCAGAATGTATTTAAGAATGTCCATGGCACCAGCTTAGCGACAATCTGTCGTCAAACGACGGAGGGCACCTTCCCTTATGGAAGGTGCCCCCGGTTCACCGTGTTTCAGGCGGGCTGTTGCTCTTTAGAGGCCCAGGTCCGCTTCGAACGCGCCTTCTTCAAGGCGTGCCTTCAGCGTCTGCAGGAAGCGTCCTGCATCGGCGCCGTCCACCAGGCGGTGGTCGTACGTCAGGGAGAGGTACATCATGGAGCGGATGGCCAGCGAGTCATCGCCGTTCTCGTCCGAGACCACCACGGCGCGCTTGACGATCGCGCCGGTGCCCAGGATGGCGACCTGCGGCTGATTGATGATCGGGGTGTCGAAGAGGGCGCCCACGGAACCGATGTTGGTGATGCTGAAGGTTCCGCCGGAGAGCTCGTCCGGGCCGATCTTGCCGTTGCGGGTGCGGTCCGCGACGTCGGCGATCTTGCCGGCCAGGCCTGCGAGGTTCAGGTTGCCGGCGTCGGCGATGACCGGAACCAGCAGGCCCTTGTCAGTGTCCACCGCAATCGCCAGGTGTTCGGCGTTGTGGTAGGTGATCTCCTGCTTGTCCTCGTCGTAGGAGGCGTTGATCTTCGGGTGCTGCTTCAGGGCTTCGGCGACAGCCTTGGCGATGAAGGGCAGGAAGGTCAGCTTGGAGCCGTTCTGGGCCTGGAAGGAGTTCTTGGCCTTGGCGCGCAGCTTGGCCACCTTGGTCATGTCAACCTCGTGGACCTGCGTCAGCTGGGTCGAGATATCCAGGGATTCGCGCATGCGGCGGGCGATGACCTGGCGGATGCGCGGGGCCTTCTGCACGGTGCCGCGCAGCGAGGACACTGCGGCGGCCGGAGCGGCAGACGGGGCTGCTGAAGGAGCTCCCGCTGACGCGGGGGCTGCCGGTGCGGCCTTCGCCTCGGCAGCGGCCAGCACATCCTGCTTGCGGATGCGGCCGCCGACGCCGGTGCCGGTCAGGGACGCGATGTCGACACCCTGCTGGTTGGCCAGCTTGCGGACGAGGGGAGTGACGTAGCCGGACTCTGCCGGCGCGGCAGCTTCTGCCTTAGCCGGGGCGGCGGGAGCTGCAGCGGCGGGCGCCGTGGCCGGTGCGGGAGCCGGAGCTGCCGGTGCGGGAGCGGCTGCCGGAGCTGCCGGAGCCGCCGGTGCGGGAGCCGGGGCTGCCGGTGCCGGGGCGGCTGCGGGAGCCGGTGCGGCGGGGGCTGCTGCGCCGGAACCGATGACGGCCAGGACGGAGCCGACCTCGGCGGTTTCGTCCTCGTTGACGCGGATTTCCAGGAGGGTTCCGGCGACGGGGGACGGGATTTCGGTGTCAACCTTGTCCGTGGAAACTTCGAGCAGCGGCTCGTCGACCTCCACGGAGTCGCCGACGCTCTTCAGCCAGCGGGTGACGGTGCCTTCGGTGACGCTCTCGCCCAGGGCCGGAAGCGTGACGTCGTGTCCTTCACCGGCGGGAGCAGAAAGCGGAGCAGCAGCAGCCGGCGCCTCAGCTGCCGGTGCGGCGGGGGCCTCGGCCTCGGGAGCCGGTGCTTCGGCGGCGGACGGGGAAGCCGCCGGGGCCTCTTCGGCGGGTGCTGCGGCCGGAGCTTTGGCAGCGGCCGGGGCGGCGTCGCCAGTGCCGATGCGGACCAGCGGGGCGCCGACCTCTGCGGTCTCGTCCTCGGCGACGAGGATTTCCTCGATCACGCCGGCAATCGGAGAGGGGATTTCGGTGTCTACTTTGTCGGTGGAAACCTCGAGCAGCGGCTCGTCCACCTCTACCCGGTCACCGACCTGCTTGAGCCAGCGGGTGACGGTTCCTTCGGTGACGCTCTCACCGAGGGCGGGCAAGTTAACGGATTCAGACATGTCGTCCCCGTTCTCCTTATTGATTTTAGTGCGGATGATTGCTGCCTTGTTCGAGCTTAGTGCACCCGGCATTTTGGGCCGGGCGCACTAAGCACGGAGTTCTTGCGGTGGTGCGGGCGGAGCTGCTAGCCGTGCAGGGGCTTGCCCGCCAGCGCCAGGTGCGCCTCGCCCAGGGATTCGTTCTGGGTCGGGTGGGCGTGGACCAGCTGGGCCACGTCCTCGGGGTAGGCTTCCCAGTTCACGATCAGCTGGGCCTCGCCGATCTGCTCACCCATGCGGGCGCCGATCATGTGGACGCCGACGACGGGGCCGTCCTTCTGGCGGACCAGCTTCACGATGCCGCTGGTACCCAGGATGGAGCTCTTGCCGTTGCCGGCGAGGTTGTATTCCTGGGTTTCGACCTGGTCGTCGCCGAACTTGGCCTTGGCGGCCTTCTCGGTGTAGCCGACCGTCGCGATTTCCGGATCGGAGTACGTGACCTTGGGGATGTTGACGTCTTCGACGACCACCGGCTTCAGGCCGGCGATTTCCTCGGCGACGAAGATGCCCTGCTGGTAGCCGCGGTGGGCCAGCTGGACGCCCGGGACGATGTCACCGACGGCGTAGATGTTGCCGACACCGGTGTGCAGGCGCTCGTTGGTGATGACAAAGCCGCGGTCGATGGTCACGCCGGCCTCTTCGTAGCCGAGGTTGGCCGTGACGGGGCCGCGGCCCACGGCCACGAGCAGGAGATCGGCCTCGAAGGTCTTGCCGTCGACGAGGGTGACCTTGACGCCGTCGGCGTTCTGCTCCACGCCCTGGAAGAACACGCCGGTGGAGAACTTGATGCCGCGCTTCTTGAAGGCGCGCTCAAAGTTCTTGACGATGGCGGCGTCCTCGTTCGGGACGAGGGAGGGCAGGCCTTCAACGATCGTGACGTCGACGCCGAAGGACTTCCAAACGGAAGCGAACTCGACGCCGATGACGCCGCCGCCCAGGATGATCGCGCTCTGGGGGATGTAGTCCATGGTGAGGGCTTCATCGGAGGTGATGACCTTGCCGCCGATTTCCAGGCCCGGCAGGGTGCGGGAGTAGGACCCGGTGGCGAGGACGATGTTCTTGCCCTTGTACGCGGTGCCGTTCACGACAATGGTGTCGGCGCCCTGGAGCTTGCCCTCACCCTCGATGACGGTGATGCCCTTCTTGGACTTGATCAGTCCCTGCAGGCCCTTGAACTTGCCGGCAATGATGCCGTCTTTGTAGGCGTTGACGGCCGTGATGTCGATGCTGTCGAGGGTCACGTTCACGCCGTACTTTGAGGAGTCACGGGCGTGGTCGGCCAGCTCCGCGGAGTGCAGGAGCGCCTTGGTCGGGATGCAGCCGTTGTGCAGGCAGGTGCCGCCGAGTCTGGCCTTTTCGATGAGGCCTACGGTGAGGCCAAGCTGGACGGCACGCAGAGCGGTGGCGTAGCCGCCGCTGCCGCCGCCGAGTACCAGGATGTCGAATTCTTGCGCAGTTGCCTGATCGGCCACTAAAACGCTCCCTCGCGTGAACGATGACGCGAGAGTACGCATCATCTGGTCTTGAAACTTGCCTGCCGTGATTATGCCAGCAGGCCCGTTCCCTTTCATTTGTGACTACTTCTTGGGGTCTATCGTCGTTCACCTTAGCGAACCACTTATACATGCTCCACCTTGTCGCGGTGTTTGTGGAGCGCTTGTGTCCAGTGTCACGCGGCTTTGTGGCCGAGGCATCAGGGCCCCGGCCACGAAGCGGCGTGGGTGCGGACCGCCGTGGTCAGGCGGTGCTGTTGGACGGTGCTGCTAGGCGGTGCCGTTATGCGGAAGCCTTCAGCAGGTCTTCGACGTACGCCACCAGCGTGCGAACGGTGCAGCCGGTGCCCTGCTTGTGGTTGTAACCGTAGGGGCTGCCGTTATTGAACGACGGTCCGGCGATGTCGATGTGGGCCCACGGGATCTGTTCCCCGTCCTTGCCCTTGCCGACGAATTCGCGCAGGAACACGGCTGCGGTCATCATGCCGCCGTGGCGTTCGCCGATGTTGGCGATGTCCGCGACCTGCGAGTCGAGGCTGGCGCGCAGTTCTTCGGGCAGGGGCATGGGCCAGACGAGCTCGCCGGCACGGTCCGCGGCGGCCTTGATGGCGGCGGTGACGGAATCGGAGCCCATAACGCCGGCGGTGCGGTCACCCAGGGCGATCAGCTGCGCACCGGTAAGGGTGGCGACGTCGATGATCGCGTCCGGGAACTCCTGGCTCGCGGCCACGATGCCGTCGGCCATGACCAGGCGGCCTTCGGCGTCGGTGTTCAGGACCTCCACGGTCTTGCCGCCGAAGATCGTCATGACGTCGGCGGGACGCTGGGCAGCGCCGGAGGGCATGTTCTCCGCAATGCACAGCCAGGCGGTCGCCTTGACCGGCAGGCCGAGGCCTGCGATGGCCAGCACGGTGTTAAGGACGACGGCGGCGCCGGCCATGTCGCTCTTCATGTCACCCATGCCCAGGGCCGGCTTGATGGAGATGCCGCCGGTGTCAAAGGTGATGCCCTTGCCCACGAGGGCGATCTTGGCCGTGGCCTTGGCCGGGGCGTACTCCACCTTCACGAGGCGCGGCTGGCGGGTGGAGCCCTTGCCGACGCCAAGGATGCCGCCAAAGCCTTCCTTCTCGAGGCGCCTCTCGTCCCAGACGGTCACCTTGACGGGCAAGCCCTTGGACAGCTCCTTGGCGGCGTCGGCGAAGGACTCGGGGTAGAGGTGGCTCGGCGGCTGGTTGACCAGGGTACGGGTCGCGTTCACGGCCGTGCCGATCAGGGACGCCCGGTCCAGGACCGGCTGCAGTGCCTTGTCCTCGGCGAGATCGGTCAGGATGGCGACGTTCTTCACCGGATCCTTGAGCCCGTTCTGGGAGGACCGGAACTCCGTGTAGGAGTACGCGCCCATTGCGGCGCCCTCGGCGACAGCGGCGACCTCGGCGAGGGTCGTCGTCGGAAGTGCCAGGGTGACGGTGGTGACGCCGGCCAGCTGGCGGACTGCCGAGCCGGCGGCGCGGCGCAGCGCCTCCTCGGTGAGCGGCTGCTTCGCTGAACCCTTATTCGCGGGCAGCTTACCGACGCCGGCGAGCAGCAGAATGGTGGCCCCCGACTCGGGCAGGCCGGGCAGACGGTGGGCCTGGTCGGCCGCGCCGGTGATGCCAAGAACGCTCAGTGATTCCGCCAGGGCCTCAGCGGCCTTGGCCGTCAGCGGATTGTCGAGCAATACCGGGCCGTCCGGACCCTGCCCGACGCCGATGACGAGGGCATCGCTGGGGTACTTCTTTAGATCCCCGGCGACTGCACTAAGTTTGACTTCACTATTCTTGACCACGAGGACAGTCCTCAATTCTCTGTGATGGTTCTCGGTGATTTTCGGCAGGAACTGCATGTTCGGCGCCCTGCCGCGGATCCCGGGCCGCCGTCGTTCTGGGACGCAACCCGGTGTCTGTAAGCAAGCCCTAAGGCCAGTTCCGATCGTAGTCTCTCCGGAGTCCGGAAATTCAATCGAATGAGAGCTGGAGCACACCCGGGGCAGGAATTAGCCCGGACGCCGGGGCGTTGTACTGTAAGCGGCGCTGCCGTGCGGTGAGTGCCCTGTGGACTGGCCGTCGGGTTCTGCATGATTCTGCGGGTTCTGCCCGATCATCCGGAATCTGCGTGGCTGTCCGGACACCGGACCGCGACCCGCAACCCCTGCCGCCGCCATCGTGAAAGGAACACGCCGTGATTGAACGGATTTCCGGCTCTCTGCTGGACCCCCAGTCGCTCTATATCCGTGATGACGCGCTGTTCTCCAGCCCCGAACTGCACGGACTCAACCTCGTCATGGGGTTCACGGGTTTCGCGGACGCCGGCCACGTGGTCCGGCAGATCACCGCCGAGCTGTTGGACACGCTCGATTCGGAGATGATCGCCGAGTTCGACGCCGACCAGCTGATCGACTACCGGTCCCGGCGTCCGCAAGTTAGCTTCGTCGAGGACCACCTGCAGGATTACCAGGCCCCGAGCCTGGCGCTCTACCGCCTGGTCGACGGGCTGGGCAGCCCCTTCCTGTTCCTTGCAGGGTTCGAGCCGGACCTGCAATGGGAGCGCTTCGCGCGCGCCGTCGTCGGCATCGTCGAGGAACTCGACGTCAATCTCGTCGCCTGGATCCATTCGATCCCGATGCCCGTGCCGCACACCAGGCCGGTCGGTGTGACCGTGCACGGCAACCGGCCGGAACTGATCGAGGGAATCTCCGTGTGGAAGCCCACCGTGGAAGTTCCTGCCGCCGTGGGCCACATCCTGGAGCTGCGTCTGACGGAGGCCGGCCGGAACATCGCCGGCTATGTCATCCATGTGCCGCATTACCTGGCTGAAGCCGAATACCCCACGGCTGCCGTTGCCGGACTCGAGTACCTGGGCGCGGCCACGTCCCTCATGCTGCCGACGGACCGTCTGCGCGAGGCCGGACGCGAGGTGGGCCGGCAGATCGCCGAGCAAATTGAGGCGTCCGAAGAGGTCCAGCAGGTGGTCTCCCGGCTGGAGTCCCGGTATGACGAGAAGGCCGAGGGGACCGTCCGGCGGTCGCTGCTGGCCGACGAGAACGATCAAATCCCCAACGCCGACGCCCTGGGGGCCGCCGTCGAGGCGTACTTAGCCCGTAAAGAACCCGGCGAATAAATACTATTTATCAACAAGCCGGGCATAATAGGGGAGTGACCTCCCCCCGCGCCTGGCTGATTTGGATCATCGGGATCTTTGCGTATCTCGTGGCCGTCAGCCAGCGCACCTCGTTCGGGGTCGTCGGCCTGGAGGCCACGGAACGCTTCCATGCCAGCGCGGCCGAGATCTCGTTCTTCACTGTGCTGCAGCTGCTGGTCTACGCCGCGCTGCAGATTCCGGTGGGAATCCTCGTGGACCGGTACGGCTCCCGCGCCATGCTGGCAGGCGGCGGCATCCTGATGGGGCTCGGCCAGCTGCAGCTGGCGTTTGCCGACAACATTCCCGGCGGTGTTCTGGGACGTGTCCTGGTGGGTGCCGGCGACGCCATGACGTTCATCTCCGTCATCCGGCTTATTCCGCTCTGGTTTGCGCCGGGGCGCGTGCCGCTACTGACGCAGCTGACGGGCATGTCCGGACAGCTGGGCCAGCTGTTCAGCGTGGTGCCGTTCGCCATGATCCTGCACTCCGCGGGGTGGACGCCTGCCTTCCTGACGCTCGCCGGGATGTCCGGCATCGCCGTCGTGCTGGTCCTGCTGTTGCTTCAGGACCTCCCGCCCGGGCACCCCGCGCCGCTGCCGTCCCAGGGCCTGCGCGCCACCGGAATTTCGCTGGGGCATGCCTGGCGGCAGCCCGGGACCCGGCTGGGGCTGTGGAGCCACTTCACCGTCCAGTTCAGCGGCACGGTGTTTGCCATGACGTGGGGCTACCCCTTCCTGATTTCCGCCCAGGGGCTGGACCGGGGAACCGTCTCCGGTCTCATGTCCCTCTACGTGGCCGCGGCCATTGCCGCCGGCCCCCTCATGGGCAGGTTCGTTGCCCGTCATCCGCTGCGCCGTTCCACCATGGTGCTCCTGATTTCCGGCTGCACCGCTGCCGCCTGGGCGGCCGTCCTGCTGCTGCCGGGACGATCTCCGCTCTGGCTCCTGGCTGTCCTTGTGGTGACGCTGGCCGTCGGCGGGCCCGGTTCGATGATCGGCTTCGACTTCGCCCGGACCTTCAACCCGGCGCACCGGCTCGGGACCGCCACCGGAATCGTCAACGTGGGCGGCTTCATCGCCGCCCTGGTGTCCATCTACCTCATTGGGCTGGTCCTCGACGTCCTTCACGCCAGTGGCTTCTCCCGGGGCGAGCTCTACGGCCTGGATCCCTTCCGCGTCGCCCTCAGCGTGCAGTTCCTCCTGCTGGCCGGGGGAGCCTGCGCCATCATCGTTACTCGGCGTAAGGTCCGGCGCCAGATGGCGGCCCAAGGGGTCACCGTTCCGCCGCTGCTGAAATCCCTCGCCAAGCAACGCAAGCTCGTCGCGGAGCGCCGCCGCACGCCCTGAGTAGCGGTTTGGTGTGTTGGCTGTCCGGTTCAACGGCCTGAAGTTATCCACATAGCGCAGGACGGGACTCCCGTAGCGATCCGGCCGTCGCGAAGCTTGGCTTATGACAGCTCCCGATCATTTGAGAATTTCCGGCCCTGAAGACATCCTTGGTTTTATCCCTCACTCCCTGGGCTACTGGCCCGAGAACAGCCTCGTGGCCATGACCATGGAAGGCAAACGGCTAGGAGCCACCTTGCGGGTCGATCTCCCCGCGCTCGGCGGTGGCGTCGTCGGCGGCCGCAGCGGCGGAGGAGGGGGTAATCCCGCGGCCCCGGGACGCGCCGGCGCCGGGTCCAGACGGCGTTCCGGCTCAGGCCGGAGCGACGCGCTGGCCGGCTTTGCGCGAAATGTCGTGTCCTACTTGCGGGCGGACGACGCCGCCGATGGTTCGCTGCTGGCCTTCTTCACTGATACGGAAACCAACGGCGACGACGACCGCACTGCGTTGGCGGCCCTGCTCAAAGAACTCGAACTTGCCCTGGAGGCGGCCGGAATGCCCGTAAGGGACGCGTGGGTTATTGGCGCGGAGTTCTGGCGCAACGCCTACTGTAGCGATCCGGACTGCTGCGAGCCGCCCGGCCGGCCGATCGAGCAGATCACGAACAGCAAACTCAATGCCGAGATGGTTTTCCGCGGCAGCAGTGTAGGCGAGTCTCCGGGAGCGCAGGACGCCAAGCCGGTGCCGCGGCCCGTGGACCCTGCGGTCCGTGCAGCCGAGTTTGGCTGGGCTGCGCAATTCTCCTCGCGGCGGCGGGACCGGGCCCAATTCGCCCAGGTGCTTGATGTCTGGACGATGGTGATGCAGGCGGCCGGCCAGTCGCCCGACCTGACACCGGAACTGACCGGCTACCTACGGGCCAGCCTTTGCATCCCGTCCTGGCGGGACGCAGTTCTCGTGATGGCGGCAGCCGGGCGGCCGGCGGCCGAACGCGGCGCTGAAGACTTCGGCATGTTCGACCCGGAAGCCGAATCCGCCTCCCGGCCCGGAACCAACTCTTCTCCACGGCCAGGACCAACGCCCACTCCCATTCCAGGACCGTCGACTTCCGACGGCCAGCCGGCCGCTAGCGCCGGCGCTGGCTCAGTCCCGGATGCCGGCCCGGGCGCCGACGCGCTTCCCGGCTACGGGGAGGTCCTGCTCGGGCTGGCCCCGTCGGTCCCGGACTGGGCCCTGATGGTCGGGCTTGAGCGGGTCCTGCACCTGCTGGGAAGTCTCGGTGGCGGTGAGTCGACTGCAGCCGCCGTGACGGCAAGGGGCTGGATTGAGTGGTGCCGCGGCCGGGGTTCCTACGCCGACGCCCTGTATCGGCAGGCCCTGCGGGACTATCCGGGATACAGACTGGCGGAACTGCTGGCAGAACTTGGCCGGCGCGGCACCCTTTGCGGCTGGGCGGCGAGACGGGAGGCAGCGTGGCAGAAGTTTGCGCCGGACGCGGCGTGAGGAGTCGCCGCAATATTGTGGACCCGCCGCCCCGAAAGGCACCTCCGGAGAAAACCGTGAGACAATAGTTGCCGAGACCCGGTTGGGTCCGTGTATCAAGTGCCCGCAATGAACCTTGGAAACAGGGAACATTCCGGCCGCCCCGGCAGTTGTACTTAGTGGCTCTGCTGGTCGTGGTTGCATCTGATGTTGAACACGGACTTGACAGGGTCATAGTGGTGTTGCCCGTATGGCGATCCGCAGACCGCAGCTAGAAAGGTTTTCAGTGACCCCGTCTTCCGCGAAGAAGGAACCCGCCGACCAGGCCGAAATGTCCCCCGACGAGAAGAAGGCGGCGACCAACGCCAAGCGCGCCGCCACGCGTGCAGCCAACAAGGCTGTCAAAGACGCCGCTTCCGCCGAGGGCGGCGACACCGTAACCGGAGTCGCCAAGCCTGAGCCCAAGAAGCGCGGGCCCAAGCCCGGCGCCAAAGCCGCGGCGGAGGCCGCCGGCAAATCAGCCAGTGAGCACGGCGACGACGATGACGTCGACGTCGAAGAGGACCTCGACGACATCACGCCCGATGCCGCCGAGCTCGGCGACGAGGTAGAAGGCGAAGAGGTCGCCGGCAAGGCCGCAGCGGCCACCGGCTCCGGCTTCGTCTACTCCGATGCCGATGACGACGACGCCCCGGTGCAGCAGGTCATGTCCGCCGGCGCCACCGCCGACCCCGTCAAGGACTACCTGAAGCAGATCGGTAAGGTCGCCCTGCTGAACGCTGAGCAGGAAGTGGACCTGGCCCTGCGGATCGAGGCCGGCCTCTTCGCCGAGGAGAAGATCGCCGCCGACGACGGCACGATGGATCCGAAGCTCAAGCGTGAGCTTGAATTCGTCATTCACGACGGCAAGCGTGCCAAGAACCACCTGCTGGAGGCCAACCTCCGCCTCGTGGTCTCGCTGGCCAAGCGCTACACCGGCCGCGGCATGCTGTTCCTGGACCTGATCCAGGAAGGCAACCTGGGCCTGATCCGTGCGGTCGAGAAGTTCGACTACACGAAGGGCTTCAAGTTCTCCACCTACGCCACGTGGTGGATCCGCCAGGCGATCACCCGCGCCATGGCCGACCAGGCCCGCACCATCCGCATTCCGGTGCACATGGTGGAAGTCATCAACAAGCTGGCCCGCGTCCAGCGCCAGATGCTGCAGGACCTCGGCCGCGAACCCACGCCGGAGGAGCTGGCCCTCGAGCTGGACATGACCCCGGAAAAGGTCGTTGAGGTCCAGAAGTACGGCCGCGAGCCCATCTCCCTGCACACTCCGCTTGGCGAGGACGGCGACTCCGAATTCGGTGACCTCATCGAGGACTCCGAAGCCGTGGTCCCTGCGGATGCCGTGAGCTTCACCCTGCTGCAGGAACAGTTGCACTCGGTGCTGGACACGTTGTCAGAGCGCGAAGCCGGTGTGGTCGCAATGCGCTTCGGCCTCACTGACGGACAGCCGAAGACTTTAGACGAAATCGGCAAGGTCTACGGAGTGACGCGCGAGCGCATCCGCCAGATCGAATCCAAGACCATGTCCAAGCTGCGGCACCCGTCGCGCTCACAGGTCCTGCGCGACTACCTGGATTAACCACCGCACACCGGCCGCAGGCTGGGAGCAGTCCACACCAACGCGGGGTCACATCCCGCCCGCCGCCGAGCGGACCGGATGTGACCCCGCGTTGGTGTTTTCAGGGATCAGGCGACCCTTCGCACTAACTCGCCTTAACGAACAAGGACCCCTCCGATTCGGAGAGGTCCTTGTTCACTAGTTATTCAGTAATGCCATGGTTCAGTAATCTCAGGTCGCTGAAGACCCGGCCAAACGCCGAGCCGGAAACCGGGGATCTAGTCGACCGGAACCGGGGCCTTCTGGTGAAGGCGGTCTGTCTCGTCGTGCCAGTCTGAGCTGAGCGGCTTGAGTGTCGGCTCTACGGCGCGTGCGTGGTGGCCGCAGAAAAGAAGCTCACCGCCGGAGGCTCCGAGAACAACCCGGACATATGCCTGTGCTCCGCAACGATCGCACCGGTCTGCGGCGGTCAGTGTGCGGTCCGCAACTGCTGTTGTCATGTTCGGCCTCCTTAGTAGATCGGTATACCCATATAACCAGTATTCGTGGCCAAACCATCGCAGGGATGGCCCACTTTCGCTGTCCGCGTATCACGTCTCAGTAACGGGGAAGCCCGGGCGGTCCTTCCGGGGAGTGGCAAACCGGCGAGGACCCTGACTCCGACTAACCTAGGAAGAGCGTTAAACACTGTGACCGCCGGCCTGCGCACGTTGCAGGGGCCGTCCCCACCTTGTAAGGAGTTCACGACCCGTGGCACCCAGTTCTGATTACACCGCCCGGCACCTTTCCGTGCTGGAGGGCCTCGAGGCCGTCCGCAAGCGCCCGGGCATGTACATCGGCTCCACGGATTCCCGCGGACTCATGCACTGCCTCTGGGAGATCATCGACAACTCCGTCGACGAGGCCCTCGCCGGCTTCGGCCACGACATCAAGATCATCCTGCACGCGGACAACTCCGTGGAGATCCACGACGACGGCCGCGGCATCCCCGTGGACGTCGAACCGAAAACCGGGCTGACCGGCGTCGAAGTGGTTTTCACCAAGCTGCACGCCGGCGGAAAGTTCGGCGGCGGCTCCTACACGGCTTCGGGCGGCCTGCACGGCGTGGGCGCCTCCGTCGTCAACGCCCTGTCGGCACGCCTCGACGTCGAGGTGGACCGTGGCGGCAAGATCTACAAGATGTCCTTCCGCCGCGGCGAGCCGGGCCGCTTCAAGGACCCGGGCACCAAGCCGGATCCGGCCTCGGTCTTCGAACCATTCGTTGACGGCTCCGTGCTCGACGTCGTCGGCAAGGCCAAGCGCGGAATGACGGGAACGCGGATCCGCTACTGGGCCGACCGGCAGATCTTCACGCCCGACGCCAAATTCTCCTACGAGGACCTCGCCGCGCGTGCCCGCCAGACCTCGTTCCTGGTCCCGGGGCTGAAGCTCACGGTCCGGGACGAACGCAGGCTTGCCGGCACACCGGGCGAAGCTGGCCCGCATGAGGAAGTCTTCCACCACGACGGCGGCATCGCCGAATTTGTCGAATTCCTTGCCGCCGACCCGGCCATCACCGACATCTGGCGCCTGCACGGCGCCGGCAAATTCAAGGAAACAGTGCCCGTCCTCGACGAGCGGGGGCACAGCCAGCTCGCGGAAGTGGAACGCGACTGCGAAGTCGACGTCGCCCTGCGCTGGGGGATCGGCTACGACAGCACGGTCCGCACCTTCGTCAACATCATCTCCACCCCCAAGGGGGGCACCCACCAGTCCGGCTTCGAGCAGGCCCTGCTCAAAACCTTCCGCAAGGCGATCGAGACCAATGCCCGCAAGCTCAAAGCAGGCAACGACAAGATCGAAAAGGATGACATCTTCGCCGGCCTGACGGCAGTCCTGACCGTCCGGCTGGCCGAACCGCAGTTCGAGGGCCAGACCAAGGAAATCCTGGGCACGTCCGCCGTGCGGGCCATCGTGGCCAAGGTGGTGGAACAGGAGATCACCGCACGGCTGACCTCCTCAAACCGCAACGACAAGGCCCAGTCGGCGCTTCTGCTGGAAAAGGTCGTCAGCGAGATGAAGTCCCGCATCTCGGCGCGCGTCCACAAAGAAACCCAGCGCCGCAAGAATGCACTGGAAACCTCCTCCATGCCGACCAAGCTTGCCGACTGCCGCACGGACGACGTCGCGCGGTCCGAACTGTTCATCGTCGAGGGTGACTCCGCACTCGGCACCGCCAAGCTGGCAAGGTCCTCAGACTTCCAGGCCCTCCTGCCGATCCGCGGAAAGATCCTCAACGTCCAGAAGGCGTCCGTCGGGGACATGCTCTCCAACGCCGAGTGCGCGGCCCTGATCCAGGTGGTGGGCGCCGGCTCGGGCCGGACGTTCGACATCAGTGCGGCCCGGTACGGCAAAGTGATCCTCATGACCGACGCCGACGTCGACGGCGCCCATATCCGGACGCTGCTGCTGACGCTCTTCTTCCGCTACATGCGGCCCATGATCGATGAGGGCCGCGTCTTTGCCGCCGTCCCGCCGCTGCACCGGGTGGAGGTCATCAACGCCGGCCAGAAGGCCAACGAGATGATCTACACCTACTCCGAGGCCGAGCTCCACGTCCTGCTGGCGAGGCTCGCCAAGGAGGGCAAGCGCTACAAGGAGCCGATCCAGCGATACAAGGGGCTGGGTGAGATGGATGCCGAGCAGCTGGCCGAAACCACGATGGACCCGCGTCACCGGACCCTCCGAAAGGTAGGGATCGAGAACGCCAAGCAGGCCGAAGAAGTCTTCGACCTCCTCATGGGCTCCGACGTGGCACCGCGCAAGGACTTCATCATTGCCGGCGCCGCAAGCCTGGACCGGGAGCGCATCGACGCCTGACCGGACCTGGGACACCAGGACCCCGTGCGTCGTCGATCACCACGTCAGCCATGGTGATCGTGAACGTCTCCGACGCCCGCGGAGGCGGCTCCGAACCACGTCGGCAGGTGGTAAAGCAGGTCGCTCTGGTCATCACCGATCCATGCGACGTGGCCGTCCGGTCGGAGCAGGACCGCGGGCGCGTCCAGTTCCCCGCTGACGTCCACGACGTGGTCGATGCGATCCTGCCATCCCGCCACGGAGAGTTCGCCCGTCTGGTCCAGCAGGAGCCCGCGGCCTTCCCGGGTGAGCTCGTAGAGGCGGCCCCGCGACAGAGGGATGTCGCGCAGTCGTCTGCCGAGAAGCTCAGGTCCTTCGCCGAGGTCGTAGCGGACCCCGATCGCGGTGACCTTCTCGGCCAGGAAACGGCGGACGTCCTCGAAGTCCATCAGCGCAGTCAGCAGCCGGCGTACGGCCTGCGGGCCTGGCTCGGGGGAGAGCAGCTCGCTCTGGGCGCGGGTGATGGTGCGCACGTCCTCGGCGACCGGGTGACGCTCGGCGTAATAGCTGTCCAGCAGGCCGCCCGGTGCCCACCCGTTGACCTCGGCGGCGAGCTTCCAGCCGAGGTTGAAGGCGTCCTGGATGCCGAGGTTCAAACCCTGCCCTCCCAGCGGCGGGTGGACGTGCGCCGCGTCGCCGGCGAGAAGAACCCGGTCCACCCGGTATCGTTCGGCAAGCCGGGTGGCGTCGCTGAAACGGGATAGCGAGCGTGGTGAGTGGACGCCGAAGTCGGTGCCCGCGTACGCCCGCAGCTGCGTCCGAAACTCCGCCAGCGTCGGCGGGACCGAGCGATCCTCGGCCAGAGTCGCCGAGGGTACGACGGCTCGGTACAGGCCGTTTCCCGCGGGGCCGATGCCGAACCCCTTATGGGCCTTGCGCACCTCGTCCGCCACTTCGGCCAGCTCGTCCGGCGGCGCGGTCACCTCCACCTCGCCGAGGAGCCACTCCGTGTTGGCGGGCTCGCCGGGGAAGCCGATGCCGAGCAGCCTGCGCACCAGGCTGCGTCCGCCGTCGCAGCCGACCAGCCAGCGAGAGCGTAGCCGTGTGCCGTCGGCGAGCTCGACGCTCACCCCGTCCTCGTCCTGCTCGACACCCGCCACCTCGCAGCCGCGGCGGATCTGTGCGCCGAGCTCGCCGGCGCGCTCGGCCAGCAGGCGATCGGTGACCGGCTGGGGGATGCCGAGGACGTAGCCGTGTGCGGTGTCCAAATTCGCCGGCCGGGGTGTATCGATCGCGGCGAAGCGGCCAACGCCGCCGGGATACTGCTGCCCGTGTGCGAGGAAACGGTCCAGCAGCCCGCGCTGGTCCATGATCTCAATGCTGCGCGGGTGCAGGCCGAGCGAGCGGACCGTCACGCTCGGCTCCGCGTCCTTCTCCAGCACGAGCACGTCCACGTCGTGCAGGCGCAACTCGCTGGCCAGCATCATCCCCGTCGGCCCGCCGCCGCTAATGATCACATCGAACATGTGAAACCCCAATCCAAGAAATCACCTTCCGGCCTGCGGCCCCGAATCGCGGAATCGCCCGGAGCAGTCCCCATTTCCTCAGGTATTTCGGCTGCGGCTCACCATTTTGCTCGTTGGCAGGGGTCTTGCGGCAAGCCCCCTGGCGAGCTATAACCTGAAAATGGCAAGGAGATTAATCTCCTTGCCATTCGCATGCGCGGGAACGGTCTTGCGAGGACACTGCTCATCGCCCGTGCCACGATGCCCTCCGTGCAGACGACTTCCGAAAATGACAGAGCTTCAGCCGAGCAGGCCGGGGACCAGCAGCAGAGCCGTCGGCAAGGCCAGCAGCAGCACGCAGGCTGCCAGGACGGCGGCGCGCAGGGCTTCCGGAAGCGGGGCCTGGGGCGAGAGCAGGCGGCTGACGCGGGACGCGGTCGTTCCTGCCGAGCCGGTGCCCCCGGTGGCGCCGGGCTGGCTCGGGTCGGCGTCGGGCAGGCCGGGTTCGCCGAATGCCAGGCGCGTCGCCGGGGCCGTCGGGGAGCCGCTGGCCACGATCGCGATTGCCTTGATGAGGGTGGCTTTGCTCTCGGTCTTGAGGGCGACGTCGTCGGCCAGCATTTCGATCAGGGAGTTGACCGACTCCTGGGCCAGCCGAGTGGTGGGGAGCCACGGCAGGGCCTGGCGCCACGCGGCGAAGGCCCACAGCAGGAGATGGTGGCGCTGGCTCAAATGCGCGTTCTCATGAATCAGGACCGCGCGGAGCTCAGCGGGTTCCAGCGCGGCCATGAGCCCGTCGGAGAGCACAGTCACGGAGCGTGCGCCGCCGGGCAGGCAGTAGGCCACGGGGGAGTCCACGTTGAGGACCACCGTTCCCGGGCCGTCGGCCGACGGCGAGGCGAGCAGGTCCAGCAGTTCCCGGTGGCGCCGGCGCTGGCGCTGGATCTTGTAGTAGGTCAGCAGCAGCGTGAAAACGAGGTGCGCCGTCAGCAGGGCCGCGGCGGAGAGCGCAAAGATGTGCCAGAAGCCCAGATCCGTGGTGGGGGCATTGTCAAAGACCATCCCCGCCAGGGCGCGCAGGCCGGAAAGCAGGTTGTCCCCGACCGGCTCAAGCCCGTAGACCAGCATCGCGCCGATCATGGACAGGCCGCCGGCAAGGGCGATCGCCTGCCACAGCAGCATCGCCGTGAAGGGGGAGCGTGCCGGCCACTGGGCACGCGAGAGGAAGATAGGCACCGGCCAGGCCAGTGCTATCGCCAGGACCGCCAGAAAATATGAGGTCCAGAACATCGGGCGCTAGCTGCGGCCCAGCAGCTTGCGCAGGGTTTCTGCCTCGTTGTCCGTGACGGAACCGATGAACCGGGCCAGGACGGCCTCGCGGTCCGGGGCTGAGCCGAGGACCTCGTGCATGAGCTCTGCGGTGTGGTCCGCGCGGCTGGAAACGGCCTGGTAGCGGTGCGGGCGGGTGCCGCGTTCGCGCTCCACGAGGCCTTTCCGCTCGAGGCGGGAGAGCACGGTCAGTACCGTGGTGACCGCGAGGTCCTTGCCCTCGTGCCCGGCCGTGCCGTCCTGGGGGTGGGTGCTCTGTGCGAGGAGATCCCGCAGGGTATTGGCTGTCGCAGCTTCTTGACCTGCCCAGAGCAGGTCCATCACTGCCCGTTCCAGTTCACCGAGACTTGCCATTCCATACATCCTTCTATGCCTGCCGCACCGGCGTCGTGCTGGGGAAATGCTGGTGCCTGCCGGGGCGGTGTATGTGAATACGTTGTTATAAATTTACCGTGTTTTGCACATTCTTTCTACATGAAGTAGAACACGGCCGTCCGGCGTGTCGGCCCGCGCGCCCGGCAGTGCCGAAGTCGGCGGTCCGACGGCGGCTTGCGGCCCTCGATGTCGGCCTCGGATGCCGGTCGCCGGTATCGGCTCCACAGTCCGGGGGTGGCCCCCGACCGCGGACCGAGGGTGCCCGGCCCGGCCGCCGGAGTGGGGGCTATCCGGCCCATTGCGGGCCATGACGCCCCGTGGGAGTCTGGGTTACGACGAAGTGCCGATGTGTTCTACACTCTGTAGAAGTATCACTTCTACGACATGTAGAAGTTGGTCGAGCCTAGCTAAAGTAGGGACTGCCTTGGACGCCTTGGAAATCGCACGCTGGCAATTCGGAATCACCACGGTCTACCACTTCATGATGGTGCCGCTCACGATCGGCCTTGGCCTGGTGGTGGCTGTGATCCAGACGCTCTGGTACCGCACCGGCAAGCCGGAGTATCTCCGCATGACCAAGTTCTGGGGCAAGCTCTTCCTGATCAACTTCATCATGGGCGTCGCCACGGGCATCGTGCAGGAATTCCAGTTCGGCATGGCCTGGAGCGAGTACAGCCGCTTTGTCGGCGACGTGTTCGGCGCCCCGCTGGCCATGGAAGCGCTCTTGGCCTTCTTCGTCGAGTCAACCTTCCTGGGCCTGTGGATCTTCGGCTGGAAGCAACTCAAGCCCGGCCTCCACCTGGCCTGCCTCTGGATCGCCGTGATCGGCTCCGTCTTCTCGGCGTACTTCATCATCGTGGCCAACAGCTGGATGCAGCACCCGGTCGGCGTACAAATGTTCAATGGCCGGCCCGTCATGACCGATGCCTGGGCCGTCTTCACCAACAACACCGCCCTCGTCGCCGTGCCCCACACCCTCTTCGGCGCTCTCGCCGTCGCCGGCGCCTTCCTCCTCGGCATTGCCTGGTACCACCTGTGGCGCCGCCGCCACGACGGCATCGACACCATCGGGGCCGACGGCAAAGTGATTCCCGGCGAGGCCCCGGGAATCCCCGGACGGGACCGCAACGACCACACCGTGTGGATCCGCTCGCTGCGCATCGGAGCCGTCGTCGCCATGATTTCCTTTGCGGGCACGGCTGTCACCGGGG
Organism: Arthrobacter sp. ok909; assembly: GCF_900104405.1. Taxonomy (NCBI): domain Bacteria; kingdom Bacillati; phylum Actinomycetota; class Actinomycetes; order Micrococcales; family Micrococcaceae; genus Arthrobacter; species Arthrobacter sp. ok909. The sequence continues at coordinate 27,426 of NZ_FNJS01000044.1, forward strand.
ACCTGCAGGGCAAGCTCATGTTCGAACAGCAGCCCATGAAGATGGCCGCCGCCGAGGCAGCCTGCCACGACGGCACCGGGTTCTCGGTCCTCAGCGTCGGCAACCTCGGTTCCAAGAACTGCAACGACATCGTCGCCGTGATTGAGGTTCCCGGCATCCTGTCCTTCCTGGCCAAGGGCGACTTCAGCACCGAGGTCAAGGGCGTCAACAGCCTGCTGGACGAGTACAAGGCCAAGTACGGCACCACCCTGCCGGACAACCCCATCTACGGGGACCGCGCGGGCCAGCCAATCCAGTACGTTCCGGTCATGGAAGTCACCTACTGGGGCTTCCGCATGATGATCGGCTTCGGTGGCATCGCCGCCCTCGCGGCACTCGTGGCCCTCTGGGCCACCCGAAAGGGAACCGTGCCGGCCTCCCGGGGCCTCATGCGCCTGGCGGTGTTCGGCATCCTCGCACCGTTCGGCGCCAATGCCGCGGGCTGGATCTTCACCGAGATGGGCCGCCAGCCGTTCGTCGTCGCCCCGAACCCTGACCCCAGCGGCATCGATCAGGTCTTCATGTTCACGGCCGCGGCCGTCTCACCGGGCGTGTCCGCCGGCGAGATCCTGACCTCCCTCGTCGTGCTGACCACCATCTATGCCGTGCTGCTGGTGGTCGAGGTCAAGCTCCTGGTCAAATACATCCGCGGCGGCGTGGCCGCGGCCATGCCGGAACTCGCACACGCCCCGGCGGACGAGTCGGAGGGCGGCACGCCCCCGGGCGGCACACCGGGCACGCCCGAGGGCGATGACGTCCTGGCGTTCGCCTACTAAGCGCCCGCTCAGCAACCCACCTATTCAGCAACCCCACACGAAGAAGCGCAGAGGATTCTCAGCATGGAACTGCTACCCACCATCTGGTTCATTGCCATCGCGGTGCTGTGGACGGGCTATCTCTTTCTCGAGGGCTTCGACCTCGGCGTCGGCATGCTGATGAAGGGTTTCGCCCGGAACAACACTGAGCGCCGCGTCCTGATCAACACGATCGGCCCGGTCTGGGACGGCAACGAGGTCTGGCTCCTGACCGCCGGGGGGGCCACCTTCGCGGCCTTCCCGCTGTGGTACGCCTCGCTGTTCTCCGCGCTGTACCTGCCGCTCCTGCTGGTCCTCGTGGCGCTCATCTTCCGTGCGGTCGCCTTCGAATACCGCGGCAAGGTGGACAACCCGAAGTGGCGCGCCCGCTGGGACTGGGCCATCTCGGCCGGTTCTTTCGTCGCGGCCTTCGGCGTCGGCGCCGCGCTGGCGCTGACCACCACGGGGCTGCCGATTGACGCCAACGGCGACCGCGTGGGCGGACCGTTCGCCTGGTTCAGCGGTTACGCCGTGCTTGGCGGTCTCGCCGTCGTCGGGTTCTCGCTCCTGCACGGACTCGGGTTCCTGGCGCTGAAGACCGACGGCGAGGTCCGTCACCGGGCGCGGGCATGGTTCGTCCGGCTCCTGCCCGTACTGCTCCTGCCCATCGCCGGCTGGGCCGTGAGCCTGCAGCTGCTCAGCGGCGAGGCCTGGACCATGGCCGCCGTCGTCGCAGCCGTCGTGGCCGCAGTACTCGCCTGGAACTTCGCCCGCAAGGGTGCCGAGGGCCGTGCCTTCATGTCGCTCGGGGCGTTCCTCCTGCTCGGCAGCGCATCCATCTTCGGTGCTGCGTTCCCCGTGGTGATGCCTTCCACCCTGGATCCCGCCTTCAACCTGACAGTCACCAACGCCTCGTCCTCGGACTACACCCTGGGCCTGATGAGCATTGTGGCCTGCATCGGGCTGCCGCTCGTCCTGGCATACCAGGCATGGACGTACTGGGTGTTCCGGCGCCGGGTAAGCGCCGCACACATCCCCGAGGCCCACAGCTTCCTGCCCGCGATCGCCGCCAAAGCGCTCGCACCGAAGGACTAACCGCCCGATGAGACCGTTCCCCGCCGGCCCCGCAACCCGTTCCGCGCTCTACCTGCTGGGCCTGCTGGCCGCCCTGAAGGCCCTGTCGCTCGTGCTGATGGCGCAGGCTGTCGCATCGATGCTCGCCGGTCTCGCGGCGCATGATCCCGCCTGGGCCGACCAGCTCGTCCTCGGGGTGGCCGGGGCCGTGCTGCGATCACTGACCGTGTGGGCTCAGTCGGTGGCCTCGCGCCGTGCGGCGCTGGGGGTGAAGGAGGAGCTTCGCTCGCAACTTCTGGAGCGGGCGCTGAGGAGCGGAACGCGGTCGGCCGGGCCGGCTGACGGCGGCCTCGCCGTCCTCGCCACCCGGGGGCTGGATGCCCTGGACAACTACTACACCCAGTTCCTGCCCGCGCTGGTGAACTGCGCGGCCATCCCGCTGCTGCTGGGGGCGCGCATCCTGTTCGCCGATTGGATCAGCGCAGTGGTGATCGTGTTGACAGTGCCGCTGGTGCCCCTGTTCATGGTGCTGATCGGGCGGTATACCGAGGACCGGGTCCGGGAAGCCCAGTCGGCCCTGGCCCGGCTCTCCGGCCACATGCTCGAACTCGCCAAAGGCCTGCCTGTCCTGGTGGGCCTGGGCCGGGCCACGGCCCAGCGCAAGGCACTCGAGGATATGTCCGAGGAATATCGTTCCCGGACCATGGGGACTTTGCGTACGGCCTTCCTTTCCGCCTTGGCCTTGGAGCTCATCGCGACGATTTCCGTGGCAGTGGTCGCCGTGTTTATCGGCGTCCGGCTGGTGCACGGCGATATGGCGCTTGAGGCCGGACTGCTGGCGCTCATCCTGGCCCCCGACTGCTACCTGCCGCTCCGGGAACTCGGCACCGCACACCACGCGAGCGACGAAGGCCGGGCCGCGCTCGCCGAAACCACCGCGGTCCTTGCGGATCCGGGAGCTTCCCTGCTGATCCCGACTCGGGCCGCCGGAGCCGCCGCAGGAGCTCGAGGACAGTCCGCTGACCTGACCGCCGCTGGCGTCCCGGCCGGAGGGCCGCCAGCCGTCAGCGTGGACGGGCTGACGGTACGTTTTGGCGGTCGCACGGAAGCCGCCGTCGGGCCGCTGAGCTTCACCGCAGATGCCGGCCGTATCACGGCCCTCGACGGCCCCAGCGGTGCCGGAAAGAGTACGGTGCTCGGCGTCCTCGCGGGCACCATAGGGACAGGCGCCAGCACCGTCGTGTCGGGGCGCATCGGAGGATTTACGACGGCGCAGGTCGCCTGGGTGCCACAGCACCCCGTCATGGTGGCACCCACGGTACTGGAGGAGGTCCGGCTGTACCTCGGCATTCCCGTCTACGGACCCGACGCCGCCGCGGCCGGTACTCCGGGCAGTGCTGCTACGGCCAGAATGTCCGTGAAGAACCCGGCGGGCACTTCTGCCAATCCTCCGGCTGGTTCGGCAGGGGATGCTGCGGCACTGCGGTGCCTTGCTGCCGTGGCCGCGGAGCACCTGGCGGCCAAACACCCGGCCGAGTTGAGCCCGGGGGAGCTGCGGCGGGTGGCGCTGGCCCGCGGGCTGGCGCGGATCGAGGCTGGCGCGAGTGTACTGCTCCTGGACGAGCCGACTGCCCACCTGGACCGGAGTTCGGCCACAGTGGTTAACGGGGCCCTCGCCGGGCTCCGCGGACGGGTCACCGTGCTGCTCGTCGCGCACGACCGGCAGACCCGGGAGCTGGCCGACAGGCTCGTCGCGGTGGCTCCGCACGGCGGCGTGCACCGCGGCATTGACCATACGGATCGCGTGGCGCTGGCGGCATCCGCCGGGGGAGGCACGGACGTACACGCTGCGGCAATCGTGCCGCCGTCGGCCCTCCGTGCTGCGGCGGCAGCGTCTGTTGCGGTGGCGACGTCGACTGCGGCGAACGTGCCGGCCGCAGCAGCTAGAGTCGGACGGGCCCCGGTCGCTGAATCGGCCCCGGCACGGACCGGACCGGCGCCCGGGACGCCGACAGCCCCGTCAGCCCCGCACGCCGGCTCGGTTGCGGCCCGGCTGCGCCGGCTGCTGGCACCGGTGGCGGGCCGCTTTGCCGCCGCCGGAACCGTGGGCACCCTGGCGGCCCTCTTCGCCGTCGCCCTCGCCGGGCTCTCCGGCTGGCTGATCATCCGTGCCAGCGAACAGCCACCCATTCTGTACCTGCTGACAGCGATCGTCGGCGTGCGGTTCTTCGGCGTCGGCCGGGCTGGCCTGCGGTACGCCGAACGGCTGCTCCTGCACGACGCCGTCTTCGCCGCCCTGACCCGGCTCCGGAGCCGGCTTTGGGAATCGCTGAGCCGCCGCGCCCTGTCCCTGCGCCGGCTCCTGCAGGGCGGCAACGTCCTGGGCACGGTGGTGGACGACGTCGATACCCTTCGTGATCTCCTTCCCCGCGTCGTCCTGCCGCCTGTCACCGCAGTTGCCGTCGCCGTGACCGCAGTGGTCGGCATCGGCTTCCTGCTCCCGGCGGCGCTTCCGGCCGTGGCCACAGCGGCGCTGCTGAGCATTATCGTGGCCCCTGCACTGGCGCTGGCGGCCGACCGCATGTCCGCCGGCACCGAACAGCAGCTCCGCTCCGGCGTGCTCCGTGACGTCGCCGCCGCCTTGGACGCCCGCGCAGAACTCCACGCCAACGGAGTGACCGCTCCCGTGCTGGGTGCGATCAGCAAGGCCGACCGTTCCGCGACCGCGGCCTCGCAGCGGTCGGCCTGGGCGGAAGGCCTCGGCCAGTCGCTGACCGTCCTGGCCTGTGCCGGCGCAGCGCTGGCCAGCGCCGTACTGGCCGCCCCGCTGGCCCTTAGCGGCGCGGTCCAACCGGCGACCGTCGCCGTCGTCGTGCTCGTGCAACTCGCCCTGGTGGACCCCTACGCGGCCATCACAACGGGCGTGCGGCAGTACCCCGCGCTGCGCGCCGTGTTGCGGCGCATCAGCGAGGCAGGAGTCCTGGACGCGGGGGCTGACAGCGGACCGGCGGGCGGCGAAGCCTCCGACGGCGGGCTGGTTCCTAGGGAGGCGCGGCCCGACGGCGAGCCCGGGATCGAGCTGGTCGACCTCGCCGCCGGGTGGCCTGGCTGCGGCAATGTCTTTGCCGGACTCACGGCCGCGGCCGGCCCGGGACGCTGGCTTGCCGTCACTGGCGCATCCGGATCCGGGAAGTCCACGCTGCTCGCGGTGACCCTGGGATTCCTCCCGGCAACCAGTGGACACTTGTTTTTGACCGGCCGCGCAGCCTGGTGCCCGCAGGAGGCGCATCTGTTCGACTCGACCATCCGGGGCAACCTTCTGCTGGCGCGGCCAGGGGCGGCTGTGGAGACAGAGTCCGACCGCGGCAACACGGCTGGAGATGCCGCGGGGGCCGGAGATGCTTCGCGGGACGGGGAAACGGCGCCCTCAGGAGGCGCCGCGACCGCCGACGGCGGAGCACCAGCCGGAAGTGACGAGCGGATGCGGGCTGCGCTCGACGCCGTGGGGCTCGGCCCGGTGCTGGCCCGGCTTGAGGACGGCCTGGACACCCGGATCGGACCGGGCGGGGCATTCCTCAGCGGCGGGGAGCGCCAGCGCCTGGCTGTCGCACGGACGCTGATGACCGGGGCCGATGTCATCCTGCTCGATGAACCGACGGCGCACCTTGACGCGGAGGCCGGACGGCTCATGCTGGCGGAGTTGCGGGACGGCCTGAAGGACCGCACGGTGGTCCTCGTAACGCACAACCCGGACGATATCGACGTCGCTGATATCCGTCTGGACCTCGACGCAGCGGCCGCCCGTGGCGGGAATACGGCCGCGGCGGCGGTGCTGGCGCGGGGGTAGGGCGCCCGTTAGCCTGTTGCCATGAACCGACAAGGCGATACCGTGCCCTCGCTCGATTCCCGGCTGGTCTGGCGGGCGGCAGAACGGCGGGACCTCGATGAGTGGGCCGGACTGATCGCCCGTACCGCCGCCGTGGAGCAGCCCGTCTGGTTCGAGCGCCGCGCCGATCTGGAGCAGATCCTGGAGTCGAAGAACAACCCGGTGGCGGCGAACACCATCCTCGGGTTCGATCCGCAGGGCATTGCACGGGCGTACGCCAGGATCACCAAGAACCGCGACGGGGACAAGGCGACAGGGTCCGGTTGCGTGGATCCTGCGTGGCAGGGGAGTGGAATCGGCACCGGGCTGTTGGGCTGGATGGAAGAGCGGACCAGGGAACGCTTCGTGGAGGATGTTGCAGCGGCCGGCGGCGTGGCGGAGGCCGGAACGGTGGCGCTGCATCCGAAGCTGCGGCTCTACATGGAGGAGAAACATCAACACCAAGCGGCTTTGTTCGCGGGTTCCGGCTACAGCATTGTCCGCTACTACAACGAGATGCACCGGCCGCTGAACCAGGCCTTTCCCGATGCTGCCTTGGACCTCGGACTGGAGCTCGTGACTTTCGGGCCAGCGCTCCACCAGCCCGTGCGGCTGGCACACAATGACGCATTTCGGGACCACTGGGGCAGGGAGCCCCGGGACGAAGAGGGTTGGGGTTTTGTGGTGAACGATCCGCAGGCCCGGCCGGATCTCAGCGGCGTCGTGCTTGAGCGTTCCACGGGCACGGTGGCGGGCTACCAGCTGGCCACCTACGACGCCGAGGGTGCCTTGGCCCGCGGCTACCGCGAGGGGTACACAGAGCTGCTGGGAGTGCGGCGGGAGTTCCGCGGTCGTGGCATCGCGCAGGTCCTCCTGGCGGATGCCATGCGCCGCTTTGCCGCGGCCGGAATGGACGTGGCCTCCTTGGACGTCGATTCAGAAAACCCCACCGGAGCCCTCGCGCTGTTCATCAAGATGGGCTATTCGGCAGTCAATCGCAGCATGGCGTGGGACAAGGATCTTCGGCCGGCCGTCGGCTAGGGGAGTCTGCTCGGGGGACTGCACTAGAGGGCCGGTAGCTAGCCGACCGCGGGGACCGCGGTCTGAAGGACCGCAGGCTACCGGGCCGCAGCGGCGGGCCGGTAGCCTGCGGTCCACGCGCTAACCGACGATGGGCTAACCGTCCACATCGTGGAGGTGATGGACGACGTCGTGCAGGAAGTACTGCGCAAAGGTCAGGACCGTGAATACTGAGCCGTTGCTCCGGGTCCCCTTGCGGCCCCAGTCCTCTTCCGTGACGCGGGCGAAGGACGCGGCAATCTGCTCGCCCTCGGCGGTCAGCTCGGCACCGACCTCGGCAGGATCGGCGTTGGCGTAGTCCTGTTCGATTGCTGTCCGGTCCTGGTCCCAGTCATCGAACCGGGCGTCGTCCTCGCTCAGCATGAGCGCCAAACGGTGATCGAAGAGTGTGAAGACGTCCCGGACGTGGCAGCCGTACTCGAGAACGGACCAGGTGGCCTCATCGGGCCGCTCCGCCGCGTCCGGCCGGCGGAGGGCGGCGCGCCACCGCGGGAGCATGGTGGTGATGATCCCGGGCACGGTGGCCGGGGTCGCAACGGAGGCATCGAAACCGCACTCGGGGCAGGGCCGCGACAGGACCCAAGTCCAGTCCTTGGTATCCGGGATGATAGGCATTCCAGCAGTGTAAGTGCATTTGTGCCGTCGGGCATCCCGGTCACGTGCGGCATCCCTAAGCCTTGCAACCTCCGGGCCAAAGCTCGGAAGAAATCGGAACCCACTCATGGGGATGGAAGTTGGGTTCCCGCTTAAAGTGTCGGACCCCCGGAGGAGACTGGTTTCATGGAGGCCGCCAGGGATTTCATTCCGTTCGGGGACGACGGGCAGGGCACGGATCGGTGCACTGGTCGCGCTGCAGGTTGCGGCGCGGATCCCGGCACGGATCGCGACTCAGGCCGGGGTTCGGGTCCGGCCCGGTGGTCGGGTGTGGATGTTGCGCTGGCGGCGCTGGAGGCTGTGGGTTCGACGGCGGTTCAGGATGCGGCGTTGTGGGATTTCCGGGCCGCGTCGGATTTCGCCGGGGGTGTGGAGGAGCTCTCGCGCCGGGTGGAGTTTTTGCAGCTGGTGGCGGCCGG
>NZ_FNJS01000004.1:0-65293 GCF_900104405.1 Arthrobacter sp. ok909
GACTTCGAAGGTGCCGCGTCGCTGCGTGACAAGGAGCAGAAGCTCATTGCCGAACGCGCCGAGAAGGAACGCCAGTGGAAGACCGGCGGCATGGACGACATCTCCGAGGTTGATGAGGATCTCATCGCCGAGGTGCTGGCGAATTCCACCGGCATCCCGGTCTTCAAGCTGACCGAGGAGGAGTCCTCGCGCCTGCTGAAGATGGAAGACGAGCTGCACAAGCGTGTGGTCGGCCAGGACGAGGCCATCAGGGCCCTGTCCCAGGCGATCCGGCGCACCCGTGCAGGCCTGAAGGACCCCAAGCGTCCGGGCGGTTCGTTCATCTTCGCCGGCCCCACCGGCGTCGGCAAGACCGAGCTCGCCAAGGCTCTCGCGGAGTTCCTGTTCGGCGAGGAAGACGCCCTGATCACGCTGGACATGTCCGAATACTCGGAGAAGCACACTGTGTCGCGGCTCTTCGGTGCCCCTCCGGGCTACGTGGGCTACGAAGAGGGCGGGCAGCTGACCGAGAAGGTCCGCCGTCGTCCGTTCTCCGTGGTCCTGTTCGACGAAGTGGAGAAGGCTCACGCCGATCTCTTCAACTCGCTGCTGCAGATCCTGGAAGACGGCCGCCTGACCGACTCGCAGGGCCGCGTGGTGGACTTCAAGAACACCGTGATCATCATGACCACGAACCTCGGCACCCGGGACATCTCCAAGAGCGTTGCCACCGGCTTCCAGTCGGGCACGGACACGCAGACCGGCTACAACCGGATGCGCGCCCGCGTCACCGAAGAGCTCAAGCAGCACTTCCGCCCCGAGTTCCTCAACCGTGTTGACGACGTTGTGGTCTTCCCGCAGCTGACCCAGGACGAGATCATCGAAATCGTGGACATGTTCGTGGCCCGGCTCGAGAAGCGCCTCAAGGACAAGGACATGGGCATCGAGCTCACGCCCGCGGCCAAGGTCCTGCTCGCGACCCGCGGCTACGATCCCGCGATGGGTGCCCGGCCGCTGCGCCGCACCATCCAGCGCGAGATCGAGGACCAGCTCTCCGAGAAGATCCTCTTCGGCGAGCTGCACTCCGGAGACATCGTGGTGGTGGATGTCGAAGGCGAGGGCGACGACGCGAAGTTCACGTTCGCGGGCAATGCCAAGCCGCGCATCCCGGAGATCGCTCCGAGCGTCTAGGCAGTAGTTCCAAAGGCGCGATAATTCAACGCCACACAGCAAGAGGCCCCGTCCGCTCCCGAAAGGGAGGGGCGGGGCCTCTTGCTGTGTGGCGCCCAGCGGGCGCCAACTGGCGTCCGGCGGCGTCCGTCAGGCGGTGACGGTGATCCAGTCCCCGTCGATGGCGGCGGTCAGGGGCGCGAGGGGGCTGCGCGCCGGACCCGTTATGACACTTCCGTCCGCGCCCTTGAAGGCGGAGCCGTGGCACGGGCATTCGAAATTCTGGCCGGACGGGGCCACCGGGCAGCCGGCGTGGGTGCACGTCGCATCATAGGCCAGGACCTTCTGGTCCGCGGGCCGGAAAATGACCACGGTCTTTCCGTTGGCGGTCCCGGTGGCAGTGGCGCCCACTTTAACCTCGCTGAGCTTGCCGACCCGGACAGGCGTGCCCGCAGGCGCCGATGCATCGGCGGCCGTCGAAGGGGCCGCGCTGTCCGAGGGTTGGGCGGCGCACGCGGAAAGGGCCAGACCGCCACCAACCGTGGCGGCCGCACCGAGCAGCATTGAGCGTCTGGGCAGGGACTTTTCAGGGTTCATGGACCCATCATGCCAAGTCACCCTGAAAGGACGCTGCGATTCCGGCGGCAGGCCGACCCGGCCGGCGTGTCCCGGAAGGACCCGGGCACTCTGAAGCGGCCGGTTCACTCTCAGTGAACTTTTTGTGATCGACGCCACAGGAGGTGTTGAATCGGTGCATGGCTGCCAAGGACTCAGTGACCCTGAGCGAACAACCCGAGACCCCTTTCCATGACCTGGACCATTACCTCGCAATTCCCCGAGTGAGCGGTCTGGCGCTGAGCCCCGACGGAGGGCGGCTGGTTACCACCGTGGCCACGCTTAACGCCAAGGGCACCGAATACTGCACCGCGCTGTGGGAAGTTGATCCGAACGGGGCCAGTCAGGCCCGCCGGATCACGCGCAGCGCCAAGGGGGAAGCGGGCGCGGTGTTTACAGCCAACGGGGACCTCTACTTCACCTCCGCCCGTCCCGATCCGGAGAGCCCCGAGGCCGACCCCGTCAATGCCCTCTGGATGCTCCCGTCCGGCGGCGGCGAAGCCCGGGTGGCCTTTTCCCGTGCCGGCGGGATCACCGGCGTCCTGGCAGCTGCGGATGCGGACACCTTGGCGGTCGCGGCCCCGGTCCTCGCCGGCGCCACCGACGAGGACGACGACGAGGAGCGCCGGAAGGCCCGCAAGGACAACAAAGTCGCGGCGATCCTGCACAGCGGCTACCCCGTCCGCTACTGGGACGCCGACCTCGGCCCGGCGCAGCCGCGGCTGTTCGCCGTCGAGCCCGGAGAGCCACTGGAGACCGGAAAACCGGCGACGGTCGACGCCGCGCCGCCGCTGAAGCTCCGCAACCTGACGCCCGACGCCGGCAACAGGCTCAGGGACGCCCAGACAGTGATCAGCCCGGACGGCAGGACCATTTACTGCAGCTTCACGAAGCCCCTTGCGAACGCCGATTCGCGCTCCGTGCTGGTGGCCATCGACGTCGCCACCGGCACCCGGACGATGCTGCTGGACACGGACGGGATGCACTATTACCCGGGACCTGTCAGCCCGGACAACCGGAACCTCGTGGTGGTCAGTGAAAGCGATACCACCCCGTTTGCGGCCCCGCAGATCAAGCTCCACCTGCTCGACGTCACTGCCCCGGCAGGCGGGGGCGCGCTGACGCCCCTTGCCCACGACTGGGACCGCTGGGCCCGCCCCGCCGCCTGGCTGCCGGACGGCTCGGCCCTGCTGGTCACCGCGGACGAGGACGGCGCCGCGCCGGTCTTCCGGATCCCGGTCGCAGGGGCACCCGGCCAGGTGTCCCGCCTGACAGCCGACGACGCCGCGTACACCGACGTCGTGGCAGCACCGGACGGGCGCGGCGCCTACGCCCTGCGCAGCTCCTACGAATTTCCCGCCGAACCCGTGCGGATCGACCTCGCCTCCGGCGGCGTCGTCCGTTTGCCGGCACCGGCCGAGCGTCCGAAGTACAAGGGGACGCTCGAACGCGTGGAGGCGACGACGGCCGACGGCGCCCGGGTGCCCGCGTACCTGGCCCTTCCGGACGGCGCGTCCGCCGCGAACCCGGCCCCGCTGCTGCTCTGGATCCACGGCGGGCCGCTGGGATCCTGGAACGCCTGGACCTGGCGCTGGAACCCATGGCTGCTGGTGGCCCGCGGCTACGCGGTGCTGCTGCCGGACCCTGCCCTCTCCACCGGCTACGGCCAGGACCACATCCAGCGCGGCTGGGGCGAATGGGGCAAGGCGCCGTACACGGACCTGATGGCCGTGACCGACGCCGTCGTGCAGCGCCCCGACATCGACCAGGAGCGCACGGCCGCCATGGGCGGATCCTTCGGCGGCTACATGGCCAACTGGGTAGCCGGGCACACGGACCGCTTCAAGGCAATCATCACGCACGCCAGCCTCTGGGCCCTGGACCAGTTCGGTCCCACCACGGACGCCGCGCAGTACTGGCTCAAGGAAATGACGGCCGAGATGGCGATGGAGAACTCCCCGCATCTGCACGTCGACAACATCCGGACTCCCATGCTGGTCATCCACGGCGACAAGGACTACCGCGTGCCGATCGGCGAGGGGCTCCGGCTCTGGTACGAACTGCTGGCCAAGTCACAGCTCGCGGCCGACGCGAACGGCGAAACCGACCACCGCTTCCTGTACTTCCCGGACGAGAACCACTGGATCCTGCAGCCGCAGCACGCCAAGGTCTGGTACGGCGTAGTGGAGCACTTCCTCGCCCGGCACCTGCTGGACAAGGACCTCCCCGTCCCTGACGAACTGGGTCTCTGACGCCGCGGACCCGCGGGCCGGCCGCGGGCCGACCCCCGGGGCACCCGTAAGATTGGGCTGTGACTGAGACGATCCGTATCCGCCCTGCCCGCACCGGCGACGTTGCCGCCATCAAGACCTTGGTTGCGCCGCTGGCCGAGCAGCGGATCCTCATGGCCAAGGAAACCGTGGCCTACTACGAAAGCCTGCAGGAATTCCGGATTGCCGAATCGGACGACGGCGAGGTGATCGGCTGCGGGGCGCTGCACGTCATGTGGGAGGACCTCGCCGAGGTGCGCACCCTCGCGGCCTCCGATGCCTGGCGCGGCAAGGGCGTTGGGCACGCGCTCGTGGAGCGCCTGCTGGACGACGCCCGGGACCTGGGCGTGTCGCGCGTCTTCTGCCTGACGTTCGAAGTGGATTTCTTCAAGAAGCACGGCTTTGAAGTCATGGCTGACCAGACCGCCGTCGACCCTGTGGTGTATTCCGAGCTCCTGCGCTCCCATGACGAAGGCGTCGCCGAGTTCCTGGACCTCGCGCGGGTGAAGCCGAACACCCTGGGCAACACCCGAATGATCAAGGAGCTGTAGGGCGCGCCCAAAATGCCTGATTTATAGATCTTCCGATATATCCACTCGATCTATAAACTTCTAGGAGCTCGCTGGGGAGCGATTCCGCCTAGCTGAAAGTACCCCATGCGCCCTCACGCCTCTGCTCACGAAAAAACCTCCCTCCAGCTGCGCGTCCGCGGACTCGTCTACCTCCCCGGAGACTCCGCCTATGACCAGGAAGCCGCGGCCTTCAACCTCGCCACCCGCCACACCCCCGACCTGGTCCTTGCCGCTGCCGACGCCGACGACGTCGCAGCAGCCGTCCACTGGGCCGCCGAACGCGGCATGTCGATTTCGGTCCAGGCCACGGGGCACGGTGCTGCCAACGCCATCACGGACGGGCTCCTGGTCAGCACCCGCAGGCTCCTGGACCTCGACATCGACCCGGAAGAGCGCACGGCCCGGGTCGGCGCCGGCATCCGCTGGCGCGAGGTCGTGGCCGCCGCCGCACCCTACGGGCTGATGGGCCTGCACGGATCCGCCACCGACGTCGGCGTCGTGGGTTACACCGTGGGCGGAGGGCTGCCGCTGCTCGGCCGAAAGTACGGCTTCGCGTCAGACCATGTGCTGGCCATTGAGGTCGTGACGCCCGACGGCGTCCAGCACCGCGTGGACCAGCACAACAACCCCCGGCTGTTTGCGCTCCTGCGCGGCGGCAAAGGCAACTTCGGCATCGTCACCGCCATGGAGTTCAGGCTCTTCCCGGCCGGCGAGCTCTACGCGGGCGGGATCTTCTATCCCGGGGAACGGGCCCGGGAAGTCCTCACGGCCTTCCGTGAATGGGCGCCGGCGCTTCCTACAGACGCCTCGGCTTCGCTCGCTTTCCTGCGGCTGCCCGAACTCGAGGACATCCCGGAGTTGCTGCGTGGGCGCTTCGTGATGCACCTCCGGTTCGCGTGGCAAGGGACTGCCGCTGAGGGCCAACGCCTCCTTGACCCGATGCGCGGCGTGGCCCCCGTCCTGGCCGACCTCACCGGTCCACTGCCATTCACGCAGGTCGATGCGGTGCACCTGGATCCGGAGAATCCCGTCCCGGTGCGCGAAGGCGGCATGCTGCTAAATGAACTGGACGAGGCACTCGCGGAGGCCCTCCTGGAAGTCGCCGGCCCGGACAGCAACGCACCCCTCCTCCTGGCTGAGGTCCGGCTGATGGGCGGAGCCCTCGCAGCCCCGGCGGCGCCTTCGAGCCACGACGACCACGTGGCCGGGCGGGACGCCGCGTGGTCGTTCTTCGCGGTGGGCGTCATGATGCCGGAGAGCGCCGACCTTGTCCCGGCAGCCATCGCGGCCGCCCGCCGGACGCTGGCACCGTTTGGAACCGGTGGCACCGCCGTGAACATGCACGGCCACGTCGAATCCGCCGCCGAGGCCGCCAAGGCCTGGCCGGAAGGCTCCCGCCGCCGGCTCAGCGAAGCCAAAGCAGAATTGGATCCGCAGAACCTGTTCCGGCATGGCCACGCGATTGTCCCGGCAGTTCCGGGGCCGGCCCCGGCGTTCTAGGGCCGGCGGCGGCCAGCCGTCGCACCCCGCCGAACCCCGCAGTGCCGGGGCTTCCATTCAATAAATTTGGTGGATAAACTGATGCCGGCCCAGGGGGTGGGCCGCCATACTTCCGGAGGCAAAAAATTGCATAACGACGTGATTTTTCCCGATTTCTCCGCTTCGCCCAGCAAAAATATGAGCAGGACAGCCGCCAGCGCCCCGGCAGCGCCGCCGGTCCAGAGGCTCGATACGCCGGACCAGCCGTCGCCGGAACGTGCGAATCAGTTGTCGGCCGATGCCGATGCACCCGCAGGCGGACAAACGGCCGGCCCGGGATCCGCGTCCGGGCCGCCGGCCGCGCCCCGCACCCGCAAGGGCCGACTCGCCGCGCCGCCGTTTTCCTGGCTGGGCGGCGATGCCTGGCCGCACTTTCCGGCGTGGGCCGACACGCAAGTCTGAATCGTCGTCGGAGCCAAGAGCCCGCCGCGGAACCATCCCGCCGGTACGGGCGCTCGCAGCCCCGGCAGGAAGCCTCACAAGGGAAACGGGAGCCTACCGCCGGCCGTGCCCCGGTAGTAGGGTCTAAGCAAGCAGCCAGGACACCATCCAGGGAGCACCGCCATGAAGAAACTCATCAATGATCCCAAAGCCGTGGTCGACGAGTCAGTGGAAGGGTTCGGGCTTGCACATGCCGACCTCGTGACCGTTTTTGCCGACCCTAAGTACATCGTGCGCAAGGACGCGCCGGTGGCCGGGAAAGTCGGACTCGTCTCCGGCGGCGGCAGCGGTCACGAGCCGTTGCACGGCGGCTATGTGGGAATGGGCATGCTCGACGCCGCCGTTCCCGGCGCCGTCTTCACTTCGCCCACACCGGACCAGATCCTGCCGGCCACGCTGGCCGTGAATTCCGGCGCCGGCGTCGTGCATATCGTGAAGAACTACACCGGCGACGTCCTCAACTTCGAGACCGCCGCCGAACTCGCGCAGGCCGAAGGCGTCGAGGTCCGCACTGTCCTGGTCAACGACGACGTCGCCGTGCAGGACTCGTTGTACACCGCCGGCCGCCGCGGCGTCGGCGGCACGGTCCTGGTCGAGAAGATCGCCGGCGCCGCCGCCGAGCGCGGCGACAACCTGGACGCCGTCGCCGCCATCGGTGACCGCGTCAACCAGAACGTGCGCAGCATGGGCGTGGCATTGTCCGCCTGCACCGTTCCGCACGCGGGCGTTCCCAGTTTCGAGCTCGAGGAAAACGAGATCGAGATCGGGATCGGCATCCACGGCGAGCCGGGACGGCACAAGATCCCCATGGAAAACGCCGACGGCATCACCGACCGGCTTCTGGACCCCGTGGTCAGCGACCTCGGACTGAGCTCCGGGGACAAGGTGCTTCTGTTCGTCAACGGCATGGGCGGCACCCCGGCGAGCGAGCTGTACATCGTTTACCGCCGGGCCGCGCAGAGGCTGGCGGAGCAGGGCGTCACCGTGGCCCGCTCGCTCGTGGGCAACTACATCACCTCCCTTGAGATGCAGGGCTGCTCCATCACAGTCCTGCGCCTCGATGACGACATGACGTCGCTCTGGGACGCTCCCGTGCACACCGCGGCCCTCCGCTGGGGCGTCTGACCGTGGGGCTGGACGTCGGCTGGGCCGTTCGCTGGCTGACCCTGTCAGCGCAGGCCATGGCGGAGCACCGGGTTGAGCTGATCGAGCTGGACCGGCCGATCGGGGACTCGGACCACGGCGAGAACATGGACCGCGGCTTCAAAGCCGTAATGGTCAAACTCGCCGAGGCGCCGCCGGAAACCCCGGGCGCGGCCCTGAAACTGACCGCCATGACGCTGATGTCCAAGGTCGGCGGGGCCGCCGGCCCGCTGTACGGCACGGCGTTCCTGCGGGCCGCCACCGCGCTGGGAGACACTTCCGACGTCGACGCCGCCACCCTGGCCACGGCCCTGCAGGCCGCCCGCGACGGAATCGTCGCCCGCGGAAAGGCAGAGTCCGGGGACAAGACCATGGTGGACGCGTGGACTCCCGCGATCGAGGCGGCCGCTGCCGCGGCAGGGGACGGCGACGTCCGGAAAGTCCTCGTGTCCGCGGCGGAGGCGGCGGAGGCAGGGGCCGTTTCCACGGATCCGATGCTCGCCCGCAAGGGCCGTGCCAGCTACCTGGGGGAGCGCAGCATCGGCCACCGCGACCCCGGAGCGGTCTCCAGCGCACTGATCCTGCGCGCCGCGGCCGGAGCAGCCGAATGACAGTCCGGCTTGTCGTCGTCTCGCACAGTGCAAAAATCGCGGACGGCGCCGCCGAACTCGCCGCGCAAATGGCGCCCGACGTCCTCATCCTTTCCGCCGGAGGCACTGACGACGGCCGGATCGGCACGAGCCTGGAGAAGGTCATGGCGGCCCTCGAAAAGGCCGCCGGTGACGGCGTCGTGGTGCTCACCGACCTCGGATCCGCCGTGATGACGGCCGAGTCCGCAGCGGAGTTCGCGGCGGATCCGGAATCCGTGCTGCTTGCGGACGCACCCCTGGTGGAAGGACTCGTGGCCGCTGCTGTGGCGGCACAGACGGGGGCCGACGCAGCGGCGGTGAAGGACGCCGCCGAAGCCGTCTACCGGCCCCCGATCCACCCCGCGGAGGCCGAACACGTGCACCAGCAGCCGCCGGACGCCACGGGGGACTTCGAGCTCGTCAACCAGGCCGGCATGCATGCCCGGCCGGCAGCCAAAATCGCCGGGGGACTGTCCGCCATGGACGCCGACGTCACCGTCAACGGGGCGGATGGCGCCTCCATGACGGAGCTCATGATGCTTGCCGCCGGCAAGGGAACCGTCCTGCATGTGGAGGCCAGCGGCCCGGACGCCGCCAAAGCAGTGGGCTATCTGGAACGCCTGGTCAGCTCGGGGTTCGGCGAGCCCTAGTCTTGTCCTGCCGGCCGTAGCCCGGGCGCGGAGAGGCGTCCGGGCCGGGCCCCTCGGAGTCCGGGGAATATGAGCTAGGGGGACGGCCGAAGGCCGGCCGCGTCGAGCACCACGTGGGCCGTGATGAAGCTTCCGCAGTGCTCTCCAAACGGATGCGCCACGCGGGGCGTGAAAGCCGCGTTCCGTGCCGGCAACGGGTCCCCGCTGATGGACGTGCCCGTGGCCGTCACCTCGATCCGGTTGGCGGTCAACGTCTCCATCATCAGTATCCCGGTCAGGGTTCCGTCGGGGGAGGACGTGGCCGAACAGACGCCGTCGCTGCCCGACGGGCCCGGTTTGCAGCCCTGGTCCACGGCGACGCTCCCCGGAGCCAGTTCCAGGTCCGCTTCCTTGCAGCGGCCGTCCTGGCAGGCCAGCAGGTGGATAGTCTTCACGGACGGGGCGTACTCCCGGTCCACGGTCAAGGACACCACCGGCGCCTGCGCGATCGCCGGACAAACGGCCTCCGGCCGGCACGAGGTGACCAGGACGGCGGTGAGGGCCAGAGCGGCCACGGCCGCCAGCTTGCGCATGCTCCAGCGTAGATCCTCAGCCAGGGAGCCGGAAGCCGCCCTGGTGCAGTTCCGCGAGCCCGTCGCCCAGCAGGCCGGCCAGCGCGCGTTCCAGCTGTTCGGGAGCCGCATTGAGCCGGTGGAGGGCCGCGAGGGGAATCCCGATTCCATGCGGTTCGAAGCCCAGGTCCGCCGGGGCCTGATGGAACAGTTCCGGCGCCACGGGGTCCTCGGCCACCCGCAGGACAGCCATCACAGCGCCGCGCACCTGCCGGTCCGTTCCATGCCATGACTGGCCCTTTGGCGTGTACGTCGGCGGCGGCTCGCCGGCGGCAAGCCAGGCGCAGGAGTCACGGACCGGGCACTGCCCGCACTTGGGGGCCCGGGCGGTGCAGACCATCGCGCCGAGTTCCATCACTGAGGCGTTCCAGCGCACAGAGGCGGCCGGGTCGTCCGGCAGCAGCGATGCCGCCAGCCGCATTTCGGCTGCGGTCAGGGCCTGCGACGGCAGTGCCGAGCCCGAGACCAGGCGTGCGTGGACCCGGCGGATGTTGGTGTCCACCACCGTCTCTCGGCGGCCAAAGGCGAAGGCGGCAACAGCGGCTGCTGTGTAGCTGCCCACGCCCGGGAGTTCCAGGAGTTCGGTGTAGGCGCCGGGGACCGCCCCTCCGTGGCTGTCCCTGATGGCGACGGCGGCCGCGTGCAGGCGCAGCGCGCGCCGCGGATACCCCAGCCGGCCCCAGGACCGTACGGCTTCTCCCGCGGGTTCCGCGGCGAGGGCGGACGGCTCCGGCCAGCGGCGCAGCCACTGCTCCCAGACCGGCAGGACCCGGACCACGGGCGTCTGCTGGAGCATGACCTCGCTGACCAGGACGCCCCAGGGCGTGCACTCCGCCGCCCGCCACGGCAGCTCCCTGGCGTTGGACGCGAACCATTCATCCAGCGCGGCGAGGAGGGCGGGCAGATCCGCGGCAACGGCAAGCCCTCCGGCGGCCAGCTCGCCGGAGGAAAGCGGACCGGCGGCCCGGGATCCGGGAGGCGCCACGGTGGCTACGGAAGGGGTCTGGGTTAGAGTTTCGATCCATTCAGCGTAATAGATCCGGCGAACCGATCCGGACGGCTGCGGGTCCCGCGGCGTGGTCGGACGCCATAGCCCGCACGGTTCTCTAGGCTAGAAGCATGGTCAGGCAAGGCAGTTCAGCAAAGGGTGGTTCACGGCCGAAAGGACCCGGCGGAGGCCAATCCGCCGGAAGGCCCGGGCGGCGTCCGCTCAGCCCGGTCTACCGCCGACGCCGGCTGTTTGCGGGCGTTGTCCTGCTAATCGTCCTCGCCGTCGCCTTCGGCGGCTTCGCCGCCGTCTCGAACGCCCTGGGTGGAGGGCAGCCTTCCGGAGCGGGAACGGCGCCGTCGGGCCAGCCGTCCGCGGCAAGTGCCGCGCCGTCGAACCAGCCAACAGCCTCTGCGTCGGGGAGTCCTGGGGCGTCGGAGGACCCGTCGGCCACTCCTACCCCCACAACATCCGGCGATGGCTGCGAGCAGAATCTGCTGATCGTCACGGCCGCCACCGACCAGCAGGTCTATGCCGCGGGGGAGAAGCCGCTGCTAACCCTGAAAGTGACCAATAACAACAAGGTGCCGTGCGCGGTCAACATCGGGACGTCGCAGATGGAATACATGATCACCAGCGGCTCGGACCGGATCTTCTCATCCAAGGATTGCCAGGCGGAGAGCACTGACCTGATGAAAACCATCGCGCCGGGCAAGAGCGAGACCGCGAACTTCCCGTGGCAGCGCAACCGCACGGTGCAGGGCTGCGAACCCGTCGCCGCCAAGCCCGGAGCCGGCGGCGCCTACTACGTCTTCACGGCCCGGCTGGCGAACAAGACCAGCGACAAGGCCGTATTCCAGCTCAACTAGTTCCCGTCGAAGAAACCCCACATCGACTGCTCCCCACCGGCCCCTCGCCTCGCAAGCTCGGCCAGGGAACCCTGCCGGCGTGGGCCCAGGTGCCGTTTTGGGCGCCCGAAAGGGCCGGTACGGAGTAATTGAGGCGTGTTGGAGGGGTGTTGGAGAGTTGAGGCGGGCTAGAGGAAGCGGTCCAGCAGGCTGGCCTCGGCCATGCGGCTCAAGCCCTCCCGCACGGTCCTGGCCCGCTGGTCGCCGATCCCGTCCACGGTCATGAGGTCATCGATCGTTGCCGCCATCAGGAACTGCAGGCCGCCAAAGTGGTCCACCAGGCGGTCGGCGACAGCCTTCGGCACGGCCTTGAGGCCGGAGAGCAGGCGGTAGCCGCGCGGCTGCACGACGGCGTCGAGGTTCGCCTCGCCGCCGGCGAAGCCGACGATCCCGGCGATCTTGCCCAGATCGATCAGCTCGGTGGGGCCCAGGCTCACGAGGGCCTTGACCGCCTTCTCAATGTCCTCCGCGGTGGCCGCCGGGCCGGAGTAGTCGCGGATGATCACGTCGCTGCCCGGGCCCCGTCCCACGGTGAGCTCGTCGAGCTGCAGCGAGAGCAGGCGGCCGTCCTCGCCCAGTTCGAGGACGTACTGGGAGATTTCCTCGGAGATCCTGCGCACCATTTCCTGGCGCTGCAGCGTGACCGCGACGTCGCGGACCGTCACCATGGCCTCGATTTCCAGGGCGGAGAGCGAGCTGGTCACCTGGTCCAGGCGCGAGCGGTAGCGTTCCAGGGTTGCCAGGGCCTGGTTGGCGCGGGCCAGGACCTTCTCCGAGCCCTCCAGGACATGCCGCAGACCGTTCACGTACAGTGCGATGATCTGCATCGACTGGCTGACCGAAATGACCGGGACGCCCGTCTGGATGGCCACCCGCTCCGCGGTCCGGTGCCGGGTGCCCGATTCCTGGGTTTCGATGCTCGAGTCCGGAACGAGCTGGACCGCCGCCCGCAGGATATTGCTGGCATCTTTGTCGCAGACAATGGCGCCGTCCATTTTGGCCAGTTCGCGCAGCCGCGTGGGGGAGAAATCGATGCCGATCTCGAAGCCGCCCGAGCAGATGGACTCGATGGTCCTGTCGATGCCGAGCACGATCAGCGCGCCGGTGCGTCCGCGGAGAATGCGTTCCAGACCGTCTCGCAGGGCGGTGCCCGGTGCCACTCTGGCCAGAGTCGCCTTGAGCGAATCTTCAGGGCTCCGAGCCATAGATTTCCCTTCAAAGGTGCGGGCACTGGCCCGCAGGTACGCCGGTTTCCAGGGTCCACCGGCAGGATCAAAAGTACTCAGTTCCCCGCTCTCCCCATGATAGGGGTAAAGCAGGGGCACTTCCGCACAGGCAAGCCTTAAAGTGGTCCATTGCGACGTGCCGCGGGAAGCCCCCCGAATGGCTGTCGCGGGTCCCGTCGGCGGCGGCACTTTGGTGCCGCCGGGCGGCCGCCGCGCGTGGTGCCCTGCGCGGTGTTGGCACAGGTGTTTGGACGCCACTTCGTGCGGGGTCGGCGGCCTGCGATAAACTTGGATCCTTGGGTGTACCGCGGGCTCTCCGCGCCGTGACCCGTCCACAGCCGCAGCGAAAGTAGCATCGTGTCTCAAGAAGTCCTCAGCCCCGCCCGAGTCCAGGAGATTCACAAGCAGGCGGCCCGGCGCCGGACTTTCGCGGTCATTTCGCACCCCGACGCCGGCAAATCCACCCTCACGGAGGCCCTCGCGCTGCACGCCAAGGTGATCGGCACGGCCGGCGCCTCCAGCGGCAAGGCCAACCGCAAGGAGACGGTCTCGGACTGGATGCAGATGGAAAAGGACCGCGGCATCTCCATCAGCTCGGCTGCGCTGCAGTTCGCCTACCGTGACACCGTCATCAACCTTCTGGACACCCCCGGCCACGCCGATTTCTCGGAAGACACCTACCGCGTGCTGGCAGCCGTGGACTGCGCCGTCATGCTGGTCGACGCCGCGAAGGGCCTGGAAACCCAGACCATGAAGCTCTTCGAGGTCTGCAAGCAGCGGAACCTGCCCATCATCACCGTCATCAACAAGTGGGACCGGCCGGGCCTGGACGCACTGGCCCTCATGGACGAGATCACCGAGCGCACCGGGCTGCAGCCGATGCCGCTGACCTGGGCCGTGGGCATCTCCGGGGACTTCCGCGGCGTGTGGGACCTGCGCAACGACCGTTTCGCCCAGTTCAAGCGCAACAACGCCGGTGCCAACATCGCCCTCACCGAGTACTTCACCCCCGACGAGGCCGCCGTCAGCCAGGGCGACGACTGGTCCAACGCGGTGGACGAGGCCGGACTGGTCATCGAATCCAACCTCGCGTTCGACGTCGAGGCCTTCCATGCCGGCAAAGCGACGCCGATCCTCTTCAGCTCTGCCGCCCTCAACTTCGGCGTGAAGGAAATCCTCGACGCCCTTGTCGACTTCGCCCCGCCGGCCGCGCCGCGGCCCGACGTCGACGGCGAGCCCCGCCCCGTCGATGCCCCCTTCGCCGGGTTCGTCTTCAAGGTCCAGGCCGGCATGAACAAGGCCCACCGCGACCACGTGGCCTTCATCCGCGTCTGCTCCGGCATGTTCGAGCGCGGCATGGTGGTCACCCAGGGCCGGACGGGAAAGTCCTTCGCCACCAAGTACGCCCAGCAGGTTTTCGGCCGCGAACGCGAGGTGATCGATGAAGCCTTCCCGGGCGACGTCGTGGGCCTCGTCAACGCCTCCTCCCTCCGCGTGGGGGACAGCCTGTTCCTGGACCAGCCCGTGGAGTTCCCCGCGATCCCGCTGTTCGCCCCGGAACACTTCCAGGTGGCGCGCTCCAAGGACCCCAGCCGGTTCAAGCAGTTCCGCCGCGGCATCGAACAGCTCGAGCACGAGGGCGTCATCCAGGTGCTCCGCTCCGACATCCGCGGTGACCAGGCACCCGTTCTGGCCGCCGTCGGACCGATGCAGTTCGAGGTGGTTGAAGACCGCATGGCGCACGACTTCAGCGCGCCCATGCGGCTGGAGCGGCTCCCGTATTCCCTGGCCCGGATTTCGACGGCGGATGCCATGCCTGCGCTGGCCAACGTGCCCGGCGCGGAGGTTCTCTTGCGGTCCGACGGGGAATACCTGGCACTGTTCAACGACGTCTGGGCCCTGCGCCGGATCGAAAAGAACCACCCGGACCTCACCCTGGTTCCGATCGGCACCCACAACCCCGCCAAATAGCGCAAGGCGCCGATGCCGGAAGATTCCCTGGAGAGTCTTCCGGAATCCGGTTTCCGCGTTATCATAAGTAACCTTGCTAATAAGGCGGGCGCCGGGCGAGTTTCCGGCTTTGGACTGATCCGCCCGATATTCACCGGCGGGCCCCATTAGAGGGACCACGTAAAACTTTTGACAATAACCATGGACCTCGGTTTCCTGCTTAGCGGGCGTTACCGGATTGAAGAACTCATTGGACGGGGCAGCCAATCGAGCGTGTACCGTGCCACGGACGAGGTCCTGGGTCGCGAAGTGGCGGTCAAACTCTTCCGCGACGGCGCCGTGTATGAAAGCGCAGTGGACGAGGAACGCATCCGCCGGCAAAACGACGAAGTGCGGATCCTCGCCGGGATGGCCCACCATGCCCTCGTGACGCTCTTCGATGCCGGGACGGATCTGAGCAACCCCGACCGCAGGCTCAGCTACCTCGCGATGGAACTCGTCCGCGGCCCCGACCTCCGCCGCCGCTCGGCCGAGGGGCCGCTGTCCGCAGCCCACATGGCGCTGATCGGACACGATCTCGCCGACGGACTGGCACACATCCACCACCACGGCATCATCCACCGGGACGTCAAACCGGCCAACATCCTCCTTGTGGACTACAGCGTGGAGGACCGGCGCCCGCGCGCCAAACTCAGCGACTTCGGAGTGGCGATCACCATCCGCGAAGGCCACCACGGAGACCCGGACGACAGCTCGGGCACCCCCGCCTACCTGAGCCCCGAACAGGCCGCCGGGGAACCGGCCGGCCCCGCCAGCGACGTCTATTCGCTGGGGCTGGTCCTGCTGGAAGGCCTGACCGGGAAGATGGCCTACCCCGGCGCGCCGGTCCAGTCCGCACTGGCCCGCCTACTCAACGACCCGGACATCCCCGAAGGGCTCGCGCCCATGTGGGTGGCCCTGCTGACCTCCATGCTGGACAGGGATCCGGCGGGCCGCCCGCCGGCCCGGGAAGTGTCCCTGGCCCTGCGGCAGGAAGTCATCAACGGTGCCGGGCGCCATCGCCGGGACGCGGCTCCTCTGCTGACCGATGAAGTCGGGCGCATGCAGGCGGTCGAGCGGTACCGGATCCTGGACACCCCGGCGGACGGCGCCTTCAACCGCATCGCGGCCCTCGCCGCACGCATGTTCTCGGTGCCCGTGGCGATTGTCAGCGTGGTGGACCACGACCGCATCTGGTTCAAGGCCCACCACGGCACGGACGTCAGCGAAATCGGCCGCGACCCCGGATTGTGCGCCTCCGCCGTCCTGCAGGGCGATGCCTGGATTGTCCAGGACGCCACCAGGGATCCGCGGACGCTGTCCAATCCGCTCGTGGCGGGCGATTTCGGCCTGCAGTTCTACGCCGGGGTGCCGCTGCGTACTCCGGACGGCTACAACCTGGGCACCTTCTGCATCCTGGACCGTGAGCCCCGCGAGTTCAGCGATGAGGACACGTCCGCGCTGGAGGACCTGGCGGCGCTCGTGATGCATGACCTGGAACTGCGGCTCCACAGCCGGCAGGCCCTCGCCGGATAACTCGCCGGGTAAGCGGCCTACCGCCGGCCGGCGTGCAGGGCCAGCTCAAGCTCGAAGCGCGCCGTCGGGTCCTCGAGGGCGTCGCCAAAGAGCTCGCGCAGCTGCGCCGCCCGGTAACCGACGGTCTGCGGATGGATCCCGAGTTCGGCGGCCACGGGGGCCCGCTGGCCCCAGTGGCGCAGCCAGGAGAGCAGGGTTTCGGCAAGCCGCTCCCGCTGCGCAGGCCGGAGTCCTTCCAGCGGTGCCAGACGGCGGTTGGCCAGCTCGGTAATCGCCGAGGGCTCCGCTCCGAGAACCACCTGCGCCAGGTGCTCGTCGGCCCAGATCGGTGGGTCCTCGGGCCCTTCGCGCGGAGGCAGCGCCGCGGCCGCCAGCACGGCCAGCCGCAGTGAATCCGGGACCCTTTCCCAGCCGCCGGACGGCCCCACGGAGGCTCCGCGCCCCTTCAGGGCGCGGTCCAGTTCCTCCCGGGCGGACTGCGACTTCCGCGCCGGCACCAGGGCCACGACGTCGGTCTCGCGTTCAATCACCAGGGCTCCGGGACCGAGCCGCAGCCGCAGCCCGGCTGCCCGGTCCAGCGGAAGGGTGACCACCGCCATGCGCTGGGGCAGGGACCAGTCCGCCATCGCCGCCGTCTGGCGCAGGGCCGCCTCGTCGGCCTGGCCGAGCAGAAGCAGGTCCAGCAGTTCGGTGCGCCGACGGTCCACCGCTCCGGCGCGTTCGGACTGTTCGAAAGCGTAGGCCTCGGCGCTCACGGCCGAGAGCTCGTCGATGTAAGCGAGGATCGATTCCCCCAGGTCCACCACGACGCCCTGGCCCAGATGGTGTTCTACCGAGACCCGGGACATTTCCCGGAAGGTCACGCGGGCACCCATGCGGTAGGCGCTCAGCAGGGCGTCCATGCTCCGCCCCTGCCGGAATTCCCCGCTGCCCAGCCCGGCCACCAGATCCCGGCTTTCCTGGGACAGCGCCGGCAGCCGGGTCCCGGGCAGCTGCAGGAACCGGTCCAGCGCCGCGGCCACGCCCCTCCTCAGGCCGCGGCCGAAGCGCCCCTCAATCGGCCTGGCATACGCCGGAACAAGCTGCGGGACGGCCTCGATGATGGCCTCGACGATGCCGGGCATCCTGGGCCGCAGCATGTCGCTGACCTCCCGGGGCAGCGCCAGCCACGGCGGATCGTAGGCGGGGGCGGAGCCGGCGGGCTCCCGGGCAGGGGAGGCATTCATAGACAATCCAACGAGTTGTTGCGGCGGGATAGTTTTCTACAGTCGATCGTATGCCTTGGGTGAAGAAGTATGGCGCAAACTGACATATGCTTAATGAATGATCCGGCTCCGTAAGCTGGCGCGCGCCGCATCTCTACTGACCACCCCCCTAGCTCCAGAAGACATTCTGTCGCTGTTCAACCCCGTGTTCTCCGCACGCCAATTGCGTGGCGTAGTCACCCGGGTGGTTCCAGAAACGGCCGATTCCGCCACCATTTTCTTCCACCCCGGCCGCGGCTGGCAAGCGCACCTCGCCGGCCAGTGGGCCCGTATCGGCGTCGAGCTCGACGGCGTCCGCCACTGGCGGTCCTATTCGCTCAGCGCCCCCGCGGGGCAGGATCCGGCCATCACGGTTACCGACATGGGAGCCGTTTCCGGCGCTCTTGTCCGCGGCACCAAGCCCGGCGACATCCTGTTCCTGGCGCCTCCGCAGGGCGACTTTGTCCTGCCGGAACACCCGCGCCCGCTGCTCATGCTCACCGCGGGCAGCGGCATCACCCCCGTGATGTCGATGATCCGCACCCTCGTGCCGCACCGTCCCGACTCCGACGTCGTCCTCATCCACACGGCCCGCACCGCCGCGGATGCCATCTTCCGTGAGGAACTCGCCGAGCTCGCAGACCAGTTCCCCAACTTCCGCGTCACGCACTGGTTCACCGGGGACCGCGGACGGCTGGACTTCACCTCCGCTGCCGACCTGGACCGGTTGTGCCCGGACTGGCGCCAGCGCGCCGCCTACGCGTGCGGTCCGGAGGACTTCCTCAACGACACCGAGGCGCTCTGGGAGGCCGAAGCCGGGGACGCCGCGCCGGCCGCGGCAGTCCGGCCGGGCACCCTGACCATCGAACGCTTCACCACCAGCCTCGCCGCCGGTGCCGGGCACGACGGCGGCCTGGTCACCTTCGAGGCCTCCGACCGCGAGGTCGAGGCCGACGGCGACACCCCGCTGCTTGATGTCGGCGAGGACGCCGGAGTCCTGATGCCCAGCGGCTGCCGCATGGGCATCTGCCACAGCTGCCTCATCCCGCTGCGGGCCGGCCACGTCCGCGACCTTCGCACAGGCGAAGTGCACGGCGAACCGGGCCAACTAATCCAGACGTGCGTGTCGGCAGCCGCCGGCCCCGTTAACCTCGACCTCTGAGGAGAATCACCGTATGACGATTGTTTCCAACAAGCCTGATCTATCCGACGCCGACACCCCCGCCGCAGGCGGTTCAGCCAGCGGTTCAGCCGTAGACGCAGCAGCAAAGGTGCGCGCGGCCGCGAAGAAGCGGCCAGGCGCCCTTGCCGAGTCCGGCAGTCCGCTGGTGCGTCCGCCGGCAGCCGCGCACCTCTCTGACGAGCAGGTAGCGGAGCTGGGCCGCGAACTTGACGCCATCAAGGACGACATCCTCGCCAAACGCGGATCCTCCGACGCCGCCTACATCCGCCGCATGATCAAGATCCAGCGAGGCCTGGAGATTTCCGGCCGCGCCGCACTGCTGGTCAGCAAGAACAAGACCGCCTGGGTCGCCGGCACCTCCCTGCTGAGCCTCGCCAAGATCCTGGAAAACATGGAACTCGGGCACAACATCCTGCACGGCCAGTGGGACTGGATGCGGGACCCGGACATCCACTCCACGACGTGGGAGTGGGACTTTGTCACCCCCGCGCGCTCCTGGCAGCACACTCACAACGATCTCCACCACCGTTGGACGAACGTGATCGGCAAGGACAACGACGTCGGATACAACCTGCTGCGCATGGATCCCCAGCAGAAGTGGACGCCGTTCAACCTGGGCAATCCGGTCTACAACGCGCTCCTGGCCCCCGTCTTCGAGTGGGGCATCGCGATCTACGACCTCGAACTCCAGGACTTCAAGGAGGGCAAGAAATCCAAGGAAGCCCTCGTTCGGGACCTGAAAGCCCTCGGCCGCAAGGCCCTCAAGCAGTTCACCAAGGACTACGCCGCCACGCCCGCCGTCGCCATGCTCACCGGTTCCGGCAAGCAGGCCCTCTACGGCACCCTGACAGCCAATGCTGTCCGCAACGTGTGGGCGCACGCGGTGATCTTCTGCGGCCACTTCCCCGAAGGTACTGACACCTTTACCGAGGAAATGGTCGAGGGCGAGACCCGCGGTGACTGGTACGTGCGGCAGATGATCGGCTCGGCCAACATCTCCGGTTCCAAGTTCATGCACCTCATGACCGGCAACCTCTCGCACCAGATCGAGCACCACCTGTTCCCGGATCTGCCGTCCAACCGCTACGGGGAAGTGGCTCCCAAGGTGCAGGAGATCTGCCGGCGTTACGGACTGCCGTACACCACGGGCCCTCTCCTGAAGCAGGTCGGCTCCACGTGGGCCAAGATCTTCAAGCTGGCCCTGCCTCCCAAGAAGGCCTAGGCACCAAGGCCGGGTCCGCCCGGAGAACATTGACGAAAGGGACGTCCGCCATAGTGGCGGGCGTCCCTTTCGCGTGGCGCGCCCGTTTGCGTGCCGTCCCGGGAACTTTGGGCCGGAAACGTTGAGGGGAACGTTGGGCCGGGAACGTTTTGGCCGGAGGTTGGACGGAACCTCACGCCGCCGGCGGTCTCAGGCTTTGCTCGCCACCCCAAGGACGTGGGCCAGCCGCGGGTTGCCGGGGAGGGCCGAAAAGCCGAAGCGCTCCAGTCCCTCCACGGTGAGGCCGGCCCCGGCGATCACGGCCGCGGTGTCCCGGTTCGGGTGGCATCCGCCTGCCGCGCGGCTCCACAACGGTGTGAGCAGGTCTTCGGCGGCCCCCAGCACCCGGTGCGCCGAACGGACATGTTCATAGAACAGCAGCACGCCGCCGGGCCGCAGGACCCTGGTCACTTCCGCCAGGGCGGCCGCCTGGTCCGCCACGCTGCACAGCACCAAACTGGAGACGGCCACGTCCACCGAGGCATCCGCCGCCGGCAGCGCTTCCGCCACGCCGTCCTGCACGGTGACGGGCACCGGCGCCTTGCTGGCAGCAGCGCGGGCCAGCCCCCGGAGCGTGGGATCAGGTTCGAGGGCCAGCACGCCCGTTACCGCGGAAGGGTAGAACGGGAAGGTGGCCCCGTAGCCCGCCCCGATTTCGATGACCACGCCGTAGGCCGCTTCCACGAGGCGCCGACGGTGCTCCGCCGCCCCACGGGCGTCCATCCGCGGGCCCATGCGGGCAAAGGATCGCCCGAATGATGAACCGCGGGGGTTGGTCTCCGGCATGCCTGGCTTCTTCCGCTCAGCCGGCCGCAGCCGGATTGAGCTTGAGCCTGCGCAGCAATTGCGCGTTCAGGGCCACCACAATCGTCGACGCCGACATCATCACGGCGCCCGCGGCGGGGGAGAGGACGATCCCCGCGAAGGCCAGGACCCCGGCCGCCAGCGGCACTGAGATGATGTTGTACCCGGTGGCCCACACGAGGTTTTGCCACATCTTCCGGTAACTCGCCTTGGACAGATCGAGCATCGACAGCACGGCCCGGGGGTCGTTGCCGGCCAGGACCACACCGGCGGATTCCACGGCCACATCCGTGCCGCCGCCGATCGCAATCCCCACCTCCGCCCGTGCCAGCGCGGGGGAGTCGTTGACGCCGTCGCCCACCATGGCCACTCTCAGCCCCCGGCCCTGCAGTTCGGCCACCTTCTTGTCCTTGTCCGCGGGCAGGACCTCGGCAAACACTTCGTCGATGGCGAGTTCAGCGGCGACGGCCTGAGCGACCTGCCGGGCGTCGCCGGTGATCATGGCCACCTTGATGCCGCGGGCCTGGAGGGCCCGGACGGCCTGGCGGGACTCGGGCCGCACGGCATCCTCGAGGCTGACAGCGCCCAGCACGGTGCCGCCGTCCACCACGTGGAGCACGGCGGCGCCGCGCTCCAGCCAGGGCCCGGTGGCGGCGGCCAAAGCCGGGGGCTCCTGCAGGCCCAGCTCCCGGAGCAGGGCCGGGCCGCCCACGTAAACGGTGCGGCCGCCGACCGTGGCACGGACTCCGCGGCCGGTCAGCGAGGTGAACCCGTCCGCCGTCGGAACCTCCAGCCCCCGTTCCCGGGCGGCGGCGACGATGGAACGGGCCACGGGATGTTCACTGTCGGCTTCCACGGCGGCCGCGAGGGCCAGGACTGCGTCCTGGCCGGTTGCCGTGCCGGCGCCTGCGGCGGTCACGACGCCCTTGAGCTCCGGTTCGCCCCTGGTCAGGGTTCCGGTCTTGTCGAACAGCACGACGTCGACCGTCCGCATGCGCTCCAGCGACATCCGGTTCTTGATCAGGACGCCCGCCCGGGCTGCCCGCTCGGTGGAGATGGCGATGACGAGCGGAATGGCAAGGCCCAGGGCGTGGGGGCAGGCGATCACGAGGACGGTCACGGTGCGGGTGACGGCGTCGGTGACGCTTCCCATCAGGGTCCAGAAGACGAAGGTGAGGAGGCCGATTCCGGCGGCGAAGTAGAAGAGAAACGCGGCTGCCCTGTCGGCGAGGGCCTGGGCCCGGGAGGACGATGCCTGCGCCTCGGCCACCAAACGCCGGATCCCGGCGAGGGCGGTGTCCTCGCCGATGGCTGACACCCGGACCCGCACGGAGTTGTCTGTGGCGATCGTGCCTGCCACCACGGGATCACCCGGTGTTCGCAGGACAGTTTTCGATTCGCCGGTGATCATGGATTCGTCGAATTCGGCCTGGCCGTCGCTGACCGTGCCGTCGGCCGGCATCCGGCCGCCGGGGCGGACCAGGATGGTGTCTCCGGCGCGGAGCTCGGAGACGCTGACAGTCTCCGTCCCGGCGCCGGTCCCGGTGCCGGTGACGCGTTCCGCTTCGTCGGGCAGCAGAGCCGCCAGGGCATCCAGTGCGCCTTGGGCCGAGCCGAGGGCGCGCATCTCGATCCAGTGGCCTAGCAGCATGATGGGGACCAGCAGCGCCAGCTCCCACCAGAAGTCGAGGTCGAAACCGCCCAGGCCCAGGCTCGTCACCCAGGAGGCGATGAAGGCAACGCTGATGGCCATCGCGATGAGCAGCATCATCCCCGGCTTGCGCGTCCTCAGCTCACTGAGGCCGCCCGTGAGGAAGGGTCGGCCGCCGTAAATGAAGATCGCCGTGCCGAACACCGGGGGAATCCAGGCCGAGCCGGGAAAGTCGGGGGGCTCGTAGCCGAGGAGATCCGCGAACATGGGGCTGAAGAAGATCACCGGAACGGCCAGGGCCAGGCTCAGCCAGAACCTGTCCCTGAACATCGCGACGCTGTGCCCGGCATGCTGTCCCTGGCTGTGCACCATGTGGGTGTCCCCGGCGGTGCCCGCCTTGGCGGGGGCGGCCCCAAGCGCCCCGTGGTCACCGTGCGGCGCCCCGTGCGGGCTGCGGCTGCGGGTGTGTT
Organism: Arthrobacter sp. ok909; assembly: GCF_900104405.1. NCBI lineage: Bacteria > Bacillati > Actinomycetota > Actinomycetes > Micrococcales > Micrococcaceae > Arthrobacter > Arthrobacter sp. ok909. The sequence continues at coordinate 22,880 of NZ_FNJS01000004.1, forward strand.
GGTCGACACTCTTGTCAACGCCGGGGCCGGAGTGCCGGTGTTCCATGGTGCGTGCTCCTGAAGGTTGCTCGGTCATTGGTGAATACGCCCCAACATACCCCTGGGGGGTATTTCGCGCAAGAGGTCGAGTGATTCAGCGGACCTCGATGACGCCCATCATCCCGAGGTCCTCGTGGTCCAGGATGTGGCAGTGATAGGCGGATCGTCCGGTGAAGTCTTTGAAGGCAATCCGGACGGTCACGCGTCCGTTCGCGGGCACATTGACCACGTCCTGCCAGACCAGGGAGACGGGGGCTGCGCCATTGACCGAGATGAGCTGCATCGGCCAGACGTGCAGGTGGAACGGGTGGTCCATGGGACTGGTGTTGACCACGGTCCACTCCTCCACGGTGCCGGCCGCTACGGTGGTGTCGGTCCTGGCCTCGTCGAATTCCCGGTCGTTGATGGTGAAAGCCATCATCCCGGTGCCGCCTCCGCCCATGCTCCCTCCGCCCATGCCGGCCGCCAGCAGGAATTGCCGGTGCGCGGCGACGGAGCCTTGGCGCAGATCCGCGGGGGCCGGCTGGGGCGGCACCCCGGAGGGGCCGGGGGCGGAATCGCCCGACACCTGGAGCGTCGCCAGGGAGACGCCTTGGGAAGGGTCCGCCTGGCCCCGTCCGGCGGGACCGCGGCCCATCATGCCGGGCATGCTGCCGCGGTCATAGTAAGCGGATCGGAGAACCGACTCGCCGGCCATCGTCGTCACCAGAAGGTCGGCCCGGTTTCCCGGCGCCAGGAGCACCTCCTCCACGGCTGCCGGCGACTGGAAGCGTCCGGAGTCCATGCCGAGCAGCTGCATGCTCTGTCCGTCCAGCTGCAGCCGCAGGTAGCGGGCAGCGCAGGCGTTGACTAGCCGCCACCGCTCCCGTTGCCCGGGAAGGGCGCTGAGCAGAGGGTTGCTTTGGCCATTGACGAGCACCAGCCCGCCTTCGCGGCCGGCCATGCGTTCTGATGGCGGAACGTCCCGGACGTCTCCGGCGGCGTCCAGGTCCGTGTCGGACACCACCAGGACGCGGTCCATGGACACCGGAAGGGGGGCGGCGTCCTCGACGACGATCGCGCCGAAAAGGCCGCCGAAGATCTGCTCCGCGACCATGCCGTGGTGGTGGGGGTGGTACCAGTAGACGCCGGGCGGGTGGTCGGCCGGCAGCCGGTATTCATAATCAAAGCTGCCGCCGGGGTCCACCGCGACAAACACGTTGTCCCCAGCCCCCCGCGGGGACACATGGAGCCCGTGCACGTGAAGGTTGGTGGGTTCAGCCAGGCGGTTGGTCAGCCGGATGCTGAGCACGTCACCTGCACGCAGGCGCAGCGTGGGGCCGGGGCTGGTCCCGTTGTAGCCAAGGGCCGTGGCCTGGCGGCCGGCAATCTGTACGGGACCCCTGGCGGCTTCCAGCTCCAGCGCGAGGCTGCCGCCAGCGCTGAGAAGTTCGGCCGGGTGCGTCAGGGCAGCGCCGGTAACCGGCGCGCTGAGGGACGTCAGCGTCCAGGCGAGCCCCGCTGCGCCGGCCGCGGTTCCGGCCACGCCAAGGCCGCCCAGGAGCAGGGCGCTGCGGCGGCTGAGCGGCTGCACTAGGACTCCTCACCCAGCACCTTCAGGCTCTCGCGGTACTCCTCGGCGGTGAGCTCGCCCCGGGCAAAGCGTTCGTCAAGGATGAGGCGGGCCTGGGATCGTCCGGGGAGCGGGGAAGCAGGCCCGTTGGGGGGAGGAGGAAAGGAACCGGGAGGGGCGCCCTGCCCCGGCGGCGGATACTGCCCGGGACCATGCGGGCCCGGGGCCGGCGCCACGCCCCCGCCGTTATGGCGAACTCCGCCTGTCAGGAGCCGGATAGCCAGGGTGACCAGCACCGCAATCCCGGCGAGCAGCAACACGCCCCAGAGCCACATCCAGCCGATCTGGTACCCGTAACCCCACATCATGACGCGTCCCTTCGCCGCGGTCGCGCCGGCCGGGCCGGCCGCATCCCGTGCAACCGTCCCCTGGCCACAATCCAATCGTGCGTCCGCCGGGGCTCCAGTGCTAGGGCCCTAAGTCGTCCTTGTGCCTGTCGCCGGAGGCTCTCGTTGTAGGCGGCACGTTCCAGGGCTGCCGCGGCTTCAGCTAATCAGCAGCCCCAGTGCCTCGGCCAGGTGGCCGACCTCCCGGACCGTGAATCCCGCGGGCACCGGGCCGTGCCCGTTGGGGCTGGACGGCACCACAGCATGGGTGAAGCCGAGCCGGTGTGCTTCCTGGATGCGTTGGTTGATGCCGGGGACAGGACGGACTTCGCCTGCCAGGCCCACCTCGCCGAAGGCGATCAGGCGCTGGGGGAGGGGCTTCTTGGCCTTCGCCGAAGCCACGGCCAGGGCCACGGCGAGGTCCGTGGCGGGCTCGCTGAGCTTGACTCCGCCGACCGTTGCCACATACGAGTCATCCTTGTTCAGCAGGCAGCCCGCGCGCTGCTGCAGGACGGCGAGCAGCATCGCGACGCGCGAGCTGTCCAGGCCGCTCGTGGCGCGGCGGGGCTGCGAGCTGGCGCTCTCGGCGAGCAGCGCCTGGACTTCGGCGAGCAGCGGCCGGCGGCCCTCGAGCGTCACCGTGATACAGGTTCCGGACACCGGGTCCTTCGTCCGCGAGACGAACAGGCCGCTGGGATCGGCGAGGCCCTCGATGCCATCCTCGTTCAAGTCGAAGCAGCCGACGTCGTCGGTAGGTCCGTAGCGGTTCTTGACGGCGCGCAGCAGGCGCAGCCGCGAGTGCCGTTCGCCCTCGAACTGGCAGACCACATCCACGAGGTGTTCCAGCAGCCGGGGCCCGGCAATGGAGCCGTCCTTGGTCACGTGGCCTACCAGCAACGTGGTCATGTTGCGGCGCTTGGCCGCGGCGATCAGGGAGGCCGCAACCTCGCGCACCTGGGACACCCCGCCGGCGCTTCCCTCGACGTCGGCGCTGCTCAGGGTCTGCACCGAATCCACCACGAGCAGCCGCGGTTCGAGCTTTTCCACCTGCCCCAGGGCCTGCCCGAGGTCCGTTTCGGCCGACAAATACAAGGATTCGGCGACGGCGTCGATCCGGTCCGCGCGGAGCTTGACCTGGGCGGCGGATTCCTCGCCGGTGATGTAGAGGACGTCCTGCGCGGTGCGGGCGAACTTCGCGGCAACGTCCAGCAGGAGGGTGGACTTGCCCACCCCGGGTTCGCCCGCCAGCAGGATCACGGCGCCGGGCACCAGCCCGCCGCCGAGCACGCGGTCAAGTTCGTCCACGCCGGTGGGCAGGAAGGCCGCCGTGGTGGCGTCGACGTCCGCGATCCGGCGGGCCGGTTCAAGGACCGTAGCGGCCGCCGTCGTCCGGGCGACGGCGGTGCCGGTCTCCTCGACGCTGCCCCACGCCTGGCACTCGCCGCAGCGGCCCACCCATTTGACTGTCGTCCAGCCGCATTCGGCGCATTTGTAGCCCGGTGCCTTCGGCCCCCGGGAAGTCTTTGTAGCCATTGGTCCACACTATCCGGGGGCAGCGACAACGAACGGCGCGGCCGGGGTGAGGGGCCGTACTTAGAGCGGGGGAAGGATGTCCCGGGCTTCCGCCGAATCCACGCCGGCCGCCTCGAGCAGGTCCACCATGAGCGGACGGAACAGCATGACCACCGTTTCGCCCTCCAGCCGGTGAACGTCCAGGATCCGGGGATGTAGGCGCCCGGCGATCTCCCGCAGCTCGGACCGGGCCGTGCGCAGGTGGGCGCGGCGGGTGCCGTCGTGCACCTCGGCCAGGCCCAGCGACAGTTCGTCGACGGCAGCGGCCGTCTCCTGCAGGACTTCAGCGATGTTCTGGGTGGCCTCGTCCGAGAGCGCCGCATGGTTGATGGCGCTGGTCAGCCGGCGGGCAAAGACCCGGCTGTTGCGCAGCGCGAGATCTATATAGTCCAGCGACTGATCCATCTGGTCCAGCTCGTCCCGGTGCCGCCGGTAGGCGGGCGCCAGGGTGGCCACCTCGCCGGAAGCGCGCAGGGACTGCCGCATGGCGTCGATGAGGGGCTGGCAGTTCCGCCCGCGGATGAGCGCATGCCAGGCCTGGGTGGAGTCGCTGTAGCTCAGCGCCGAGGCGCATTCCCGCAGCACCTCGGCGAGCTCGTGCAGGAGTTTCTTGACATCATTGCGGGGTTCACGCCGGGGGTCCTTGGGCACGAGGATGGTCACGAGCAGCGCGAACACCCCGCCCACCACGGCATCGATGCTCCGGGTGAACGGGCCCCCGGCCGGCGCGGGCAGAAGCACCACGAGCACTGACTGCAGACCCAGCTGAGTGGTGAAGATGGTCCCGCTGTCCAGGAACCGGGCCAGCAGGATGGAAAACAGGAGAACGACGGCGGCCTGCCAGATCCCGGAGCCCAGCCAGTGCAGCAGCAAGTCCCCGACCACGATCCCGAGGGTGCAGCCCAGGCCCACCTCGATGACGCGGCGAAGCCTGGGGTCGCGGGAGAAGCCGAGGGCAATCAGGGATGAGGTGGCCGCGAACAGCGGCCCGCTATGCCCCAGGACGTATTCGGCGAACGCGTAGGCGCCCACGGCGCACGCGGTCATCTGGATGGCCGGCACGAGGGAGTTCCGGCTCCGGACAAAGCCCGTGCGGACCCGGCCGCGCAGGAATCGTGCGCTTGCGGAGAGTCCAGTCGCGGAGGCCATGCCCTCCAGTCTATTTGCTGCCCCCGGGCCGGCCGTTCACGGCACGGCACAGCCCTGTTGCGGGCCGGGCGGCTCAACGCACAGGCGCACCGGGCAGTGCGGCACGCGGGTCTGTCCCAAGGGTTCTTTTCAGGGCTTCACCGATACGACTGTGACGCACAGAACACAATGGTGACCCGGCAGATGTAAACCAATAGTCCGGCGTCGTTAACCAGCCGTTCACCTTGGACCGCAATTCTCTTCATCTGGGCGACCTACCTTCGGTAAAGGTACAAACCGTACGCATCCTTGCGGGCCTTCTCCGGCCCGGCACGCAAAGCCCTGGAAGGGGTACATCTAAGTGAAGGCACTCCGCTTCGGCCGCAACGCGGCTATCGCTGTTATCGCCGTTGGCGCGCTCGCGCTGACCGCTTGCGGTTCGGACAACGCAACCAACGCGGCTACGTCCGCCGCGCCGTCCGCCTCGGGTCCCGCTGTCACCGGCACCCTGACCGGCGTCGGCTCCACCGCCCAGGGCGCGGCCATGGATGTCTGGAAGACCAACTTCGCCTCCGCGAACCCGGGTGCCACCGTGCAGTACTCCCCGGACGGTTCCGGCGCCGGGCGCAAGGCGATCCTCGACGGCTCGGCCCAGTTCGCCGGCTCCGATGCTTACCTCAAGGACGACGAGCTCGCCAGCTCCAAGACCAAGTGCGGCCCCGACGGAGCCCTCGACATCCCCGTCTACATTTCCCCGATTGCCGTGGCGTTCAACGTGCCGGGCATTACGGACCTGAAGCTCGACGCCACCACCATTGCCAAGATCTTCCGCGGCCAGATCACCAACTGGAACGACGCCGCCATCGCTGCCCTGAACCCGGGCGTCCAGCTGCCGGACCTCAAGGTCACCCCGGTGAACCGCTCGGATGACTCCGGCACCACCACGAACTTCACCGACTACCTGGCCGCCGTCGCCCCCGAGGTCTGGACCGACAAGGCCGCCGGCGTGTGGCCCGCGAGCCTGAAGGGCGAGAACGCCAAGGGCACGTCCGGCGTCGTCAAGACCGTCACCGACACCCCGGGCGCCGTGACCTACGCCGACGACTCCGCAGTCAGCGGCAAGCTCGGCACCGCGCAGGTCAAGGTCGGCGACTCCTTCACGAAGATCTCCGCCGAGGCTGCCGCCAAGGCAGTCGACCAGGGCAAGCCGGTCGAGGGCCGCAACGCCAACGACCTCGCCATCAAGCTGGACCGCACCACCACGGTTGCCGGCGCCTACCCGATCGTCCTGGTGTCCTACCACATCGTCTGCACCACCTATGACACGAAGGCCACCGCCGACCTCGTCAAGGCCTTTGTGAACTACGCAGCGTCCGACGCCGGCCAGAAGGCCGCCGCCGATTCCGCCAAGTCGGCGCCGCTCTCCGCGGCCCTCCAGAGCAAGGTCAAGACGGCCCTCGAGGCAGTCAAGGGCAAGGCCTAGGGAAACGTTGCGCTCAAAGGCATAGTGGAAACACCAGCCTGACGAAGGTTCCCTGTTCCGAAACGGCCGCCACCGGCGGCCGCGACGGGGCAGGGAACCGACGCATTTGTTCGAAGAACCAAGATTTGCCGGACCCCGGCCGCGGAGGCGTCCGCAGCCGTACCCGGGATTCCCACCCAAACCGAAGGACCATGAAGTGACCACCACCTCCCTGACCAAGTCCCGGGGCGCAGGCCACACCGGTGACAAAGTCTTTTCCGCCGCCACCTTGGCGGCAGGGTGTCTGATCCTCGCCGTGCTCTTCGGCGTGGCACTGTTCCTGGTCGTCCAGGCGATCCCGGCCCTCGTGGCCCCGGCCGACCAGATCCAAGGCGGCGAAGGATTCTTCACCTATATCTGGCCGCTCGTCATCGGCACCCTCATCGCCGCCGTGATCGCCCTGGTGATTGCCACGCCGCTCGCCATCGGTGTGGCGCTCTTCATTTCGCACTTCGCCCCGCGCAATCTCGCCTCCGGCCTCGGCTACGTGGTCGACCTGCTAGCCGCTATCCCGTCGGTGGTTTATGGCGCCTGGGGCGTTGCGTTCCTCGCCAAGGAAATCTCCCCGTCCTACGACTGGCTGGCCAAGAACATGGGCTGGCTGCCGATCTTTCAAGGCCCTGCCTCGGCCACCGGCAAAACCATCCTCACCGCTGGAATCGTCCTCGCCGTCATGGTCCTGCCGATCATCACCTCCCTGACCCGCGAGATCTTCCTGCAGACCCCCAAGCTGCATGAAGAGGCCGCGCTGGCACTCGGCGCCACCCGCTGGGAGATGATCCGGATGACCGTGCTGCCCTTCGGTCGGCCCGGAATCATCAGCGCCGTGATGCTGGGACTGGGCCGGGCCCTTGGAGAGACCATGGCCGTCGCGCTGGTCCTTTCCTCCGGCGCGCTCACCGCCAGCCTGATCCAGACCGGAAACCAGACCATCGCCGCCGAAATCGCCCTGAACTTCCCCGAGGCCAGCGGGCTCAAGGTCAACACGCTGATCGCCGCCGGCCTGGTGCTGTTCGTCATCACCCTCGGCGTGAATGTGATCGCCCGCGGCATCATTAGCCGGCACAAAGAATTCTCGGGAGCCAACTAAATGACCTCCACCCTGACCCCGGTCCGGAAGCGCTCGGCCCTCACCAAAGGCCAGCTGCCCAAGACCGCACCGTATATCGTCCTGGCCGTTGCCTTAATCCTCGGCGCCGCTATCCTGGCGCTGATCGGATTCAACGCCTTCGGCTGGGGACTCGTCTCCGCCATCCTCTTCGCCGCCGGCCTGGTGGGCTGGAGCCTCGTCGTGGAAGGCTCGCGCAAGGCCAAGGACAAGCTGGCGACCTGCCTCGTCGTGGGTTCCTTCCTGATTGCCCTGCTGCCCCTGGTATCGGTGATCTGGACCGTGCTGGTGAACGGGCTCCCCGGGCTCCTGGATCCCGGCTTCCTCACCACCTCCATGAACGGCGTCACCGGCGCCTTCGACAACAAGACCGTCGAGGAAGGTGCCCCGTTGCTGGGCGGCATCTACCACGCGATCGTGGGCACCCTGCTGATCACGGTGCTCGCGACCCTCATCTCGGTCCCGGTGGGCCTGCTGACCGCGATTTACCTCGTGGAATACGGCCAGGACCGCGCGCTGGCCCGCGCCATCACCTTCTTCGTGGACGTCATGACGGGCATCCCCTCGATTGTCGCCGGCCTGTTCGCCGCGGCCGCCTTCTTCGCCATAGTCGGCCCGGGCACCAAGACCGGTGCCGTCGCCGCCGTCGCACTTTCCGTGCTGATGATCCCCGTTGTGGTCCGCTCCAGCGAGGAAATGCTGAAGATTGTCCCCAACGAGCTCCGCGAGGCCGCCTATGCCCTTGGTGTCCGCAAATGGCGGACCATCCTCAAGGTGGTCCTTCCGACGGCGATCTCCGGCATCGCATCCGGCATCACCCTCGCGATCGCCCGCGTGATCGGCGAAACCGCACCGATCCTGGTCACCGCCGGCTTCGCCACCACCATCAACACCAACGTGTTCAGCGGCTGGATGGCGTCGCTGCCAACCTTCATCTACACCCAGATCCTGAACCCCACCTCACCGTCCAACCCGGACCCGTCCTCCCAGAGGGCCTGGGGCGCGGCCTTGGTGCTCATCATCCTGGTGATGCTGCTCAATCTGGGCGCCCGCCTGGTTGCAAGCCTTTTCGCCCCCAAGACCGGCCGCTAGGCCAGCGCGCCCGCCGTCAATACCTCCAGCAAGTGAAGGAACACCATGTCTAAGCGCATCGACGTCAAGGACCTGAACGTCTACTACGGCAAATTCCTGGCCGTCGAAGACGTCAACATCAACATCGACGCCAAATCGGTCACGGCCTTCATCGGCCCCTCGGGCTGCGGCAAGTCCACCTTCCTGCGCACCCTGAACCGCATGCACGAGGTCATTCCCGGTGCGCGGGTTGAAGGTGAGGTCCTGCTGGACGGCGACAACCTGTACGGCCCCGGCGTTGACCCGGTCACGGTCCGCTCCCAGATCGGCATGGTGTTCCAGCGCCCCAACCCGTTCCCCACCATGTCCATCCGGGACAACGTGCTGGCCGGCGTGAAGCTGAACAACAAGAAGATCTCCAAGGGCGAGGCCGACGTTCTGGTGGAGCGCTCCCTGCAGGGCGCGAATCTGTGGAACGAGGTCAAGGACCGCCTGTCCAAGCCCGGCTCGGGCCTGTCCGGCGGACAGCAGCAGCGCCTGTGCATTGCCCGCGCCATCGCCGTGGAGCCACAGGTGATTCTCATGGACGAGCCCTGCTCGGCCCTGGACCCGATCTCGACGCTCGCCATTGAGGACCTCATCAACGAGCTCAAGGACCAGTACACGGTGGTGATCGTGACGCACAACATGCAGCAGGCGGCCCGCGTATCCGACAAGACGGCTTTCTTTAACATTGCCGGTACCGGCAAGCCGGGCAAGCTGATCGAGTTCGGCGACACCCCGACTATCTTCAGCAACCCCACCGAGAAGGCCACCGAGGACTACGTCTCCGGCCGCTTCGGATAGACCCACCTGCTCGTCGGTTGCTCCGCAGGTGCCGTTTTGAGCGCTCAAAAGGGCACCTGCGGAGCAATCGAGGAGTCCTACAGTCCGGCCAGCGGCGAGAGCGCCAGCTGAAGGACGAACGCGGCGGCGGCGGTGGCAAGCGGGGTCAGGGCCCAGAGCGCCAGGATGCGGATCACCAGCTTGCGGTTGGTGCCCGGGAAGCTCTGGTTGGCGCCGGCGCCAAGGGCTGCCGACGTCACGGTATGCGTTGTGGAGACGGGCCAATGCAACCCGATCGCGCCCACCAGCAGCATTACCGAGCTGTACATCTGCGAGACAAATCCGCGCAGGGGGTCGATCCGGGTCAGCCGGTAGCCGATCGTGTAGGAAATCCGCCAGCCCCCGGCCAGCGTTCCGGCCGACAGCAGGACGGCGGTCAGCACGGCCACCCACACCGGCACGGAACCGCCGTCGGACAGCCCGGCCGCTATCAGCGCGAGGATCACCACAGCGCTGGTGCGCTGGCCGTCCTGCAGCCCGTGGCCGAAGGCAACGGCGCCCGCAGCGATAGCCTGGGCCCGCCGCGACCGGGAGTTGACCACGTTGGGCGGCGTGTAGCGGGCGGCCCATGTGGCGGGCCAGACCAGCAGGTACGCTCCGATATAAGCGATCACAGGTGAGAGCAGCAGAGGGAGCGCCACCTGGTACACGAGGGAAGCGTCAACACCGGTGACGGGATGACCGCCGACGGCGACGCTTGCGACCCCTGCCCCGGCAAGCCCGCCGACCAGGGCGTGCGTGGAGGAAGTCGGAATCCCGCGCCACCACATGTAGAGGCCCCACAGGATGGCGCTGAGCAGCGCGGCCAGGAGGATTGTGAGGCCGTTCGTGCCGGACGGCAGAGACAACCACGCCTGGCTGGCGGCCAGCGCCAGGGCCGCGCTCAGTCCGGCGCCGATGAAGTTGAACAGGGCGGCCAGCAGGACCGCCACGGTGGGGGTCAGCGCCCGTGTCCGCACGGCCAGGGCCACCGACGAGGACGCGTCCCTGAAGCCGTTGAGGAACGCGAACACCCCGGCGCAGATCAGCACCAGGGCAAAGAAGAAGACCATCACGTCAGGATTCCTTGACGATGATGCTGCCTACTTGGGTGGCGATCCGGCGCATGTCCCTCGTGACTTCCACGAGTTGGTTCGCGATGTCGCGGTTGCGCGCGTACTGCGTTGACTTCATCTCGCGGAGCATGTCCGCAACCCAGACCCGGTGCGTGCGTTCAGCACGTTTGGCCAGGCGCAGGATCTCGATCCAGTAGTCCTCAAGGTCATCCAGATTGTTTAGCTGCCGCATGGCCTCGACGGTGAGTTCGGCCTGCCGGCTGATGATTTCCAGCTGGTCCGCGGCGCGTTTGGGCAGCCGTTCCAACTTGTAGAGGGAGACGAGTTCGGCGGCGGCGTCGAGCTTCTCGATGGCCTCGTTGAGATACCGGGACAGCGCGTACATGTCCTCGCGGGGAAGCGGGTTCACGAAACTGGTCCGCATGTGGGTCAGGAGGGCAAAGTGCAGCTCCACCGATTTGGCCTCATGGTTGTGCATGTCCTCCACGAGCCGGGCATGCTCACTTGCCGGGACCCCCAGGATCTCCGAGAGGGTTCCGGTTGCCAGCACGATCTGGCGCGCCATTTGGGAGAGCAGGTTCAGCCCGGCGGTCTCCTGCGGGAACATGCGCAGCTTCACTTGGTGTCACCGGTCTTCCGGGAAGAGGTTCGCGGGTGGAGTCGCCGGGCCGTGTGACTTGACGATGACCAGCGCATAGGCATCACTTTACCGTCCGCGTCCGGCCCCCAGCGGCGGGACGCGGTCTGTTACCGCGCAGGCAATGCCTCATCCAGGGCCCTACACAAATGCGCAGAAAGAACCGTAGGCAATGCCGCAGTCAACAGGGCATAAAAATGGTGCCGAACCGGATACGCCTCTCGGCGGTAGGCCGCTCTAGGCGGCTAAATGTTGAAGCCCGGGGGTTTCGCGGTTCGGCACCGCTTTTAGTTTTCTACGTAGGATCAATCAAGTCAACATTGACAGCCTGCCCCCGCCATGCGTGCCCGTCGCGGCGCCGGAACTCGGTCCGCGGGCGCACAGCAGCCAGGCAGGCCCGGCTGGCCGCCCTCTAGTCCAGCTCGCCGAGCCGCCACGCGTTGGCGGCGTGTTCGAGGTCCTCCGCCGTCTTGACCAGGAGATGGGAGTTGCGGGTGAGCTTGCTGGCATGGTTCTCGTTGCTGTGCTCGGCGCCGTCGGCCAGGGTAGCCTGGCCCAGAGCCACAACGCGGCAGAACGCGGCGGAGCGTTCCAGCGCGACGTCAAAGTCGCCGTCGAAAGCTCCGGAGAGGATGGCGTCCGCCATGGATTTCATCTCGTCCGCTCCCGGCGGCTCGGCAGCGCCGGCCACGACATGGGACACCTGGGCCGTGTCCTTTCCCGCCTTGAAGTACACGGAAATCCGTTCGGGATCCTGGATGGTGGCGGCCCGCAGGGCATACAGGCGCCACAGGGCGCCGGGGAGTGAGCGTGCGGGACTCTCGGCCCACATTTCGGCGATCGCTTCCAGGCCTTGTTCGTCGGCGAGCTTCACGAGCCGCTTGGTGACTTTGGGGTCATCGCTGTCGCGGCCGCGGCGCACGAGCGCCTGGGCGGCCAGATGGGCCGCCTCCGAAACGCGGGCGGGATCGGCCCCGCCGGCGAACGGTTCAAAATCGATCGGCGCGAAAGGTTTCGGCTTGTGGTGCCGCGGGCCGGGGGCGCTGGATCCTGCTTGCTCGCTCATGCCACCACGCTACTCCAGTGCCGCCGGGTAATCGAGGCTCGGCCGGCGGTCCCCCCGGTGCCGGCCGACGCCGGTCCCGCCAAGGTGAAAAGCCGGCCCGGGTCTGGGGTACAGTATTAATCGTCCAGAAATGGACTGGACTGAAATGCGCCGCAGCTACGGATTTGTCCGCTGACTCGGACGCTTTTGGTTGGGGCCTTTAGCTCAGTTGGTAGAGCATCGGACTTTTAATCCGTGGGTCGTGGGTTCGATCCCCACAGGGCCCACTCTTTCTCGTGAAGAGTGGAAAATCCCCGGTTTCCTGGCAACAGGAGGCCGGGGATTTTTGTGTGCGGCGCCCCGGACGCGCCCGCCAGGGCAGGAAGGGCTTCGGGGCCCGGCACCTCAACGAGGCGGCCGGAATTGTACGACAGGCTAGTTACCAGTTCCGCTAGGATTGCCGGATGGACTCCCACGGCACGCCGGCCTCCGGATATTGGTATGGCCCCGATGACAGGCTGGATCCCCCCGCGGCCATCCTGCAGGCCCTCCGCGACTACAGGGCCTCGGAGGTGGCGACCCGGCGGTCCACCCGCGACTCGATGGGTATGGGCGAGACCGACCTCCTGGCCCTGCGCTACCTGCTGCGGGCCAAGTCCACCGGCGAGCGGGTCGGCCCCAAGGATCTCAGCCGCGTCCTGGGGATCACCACCGCGTCCACCACCTCACTGATCGACCGGCTGGTTGCCAGCGGACATGTCCGGCGCGAGCCGCACCCCACGGACCGGCGCTCGCTCGTTATTGTGCCGACGGTCGCGACGGACTCCGAGGTCCGCGCCACCCTTGGGCAGATGCACCGCCGGATGATGGAAGTTGCCGAGTCGATGAGCGCTGAAGACGCCCGAGTTGTCATCACGTTCCTGCGCCGGATGAGCTCGGCCATCAGCCAAGAGCGGCACCATCCCTAGCCCCTCCGCCTGGCGAAAATTAGTACGCCAAACTAGTTAGTTGGACTAGTTATATGTATGCTTACTACTTGTTCCTCACCATCGAATGAGAGTAGGCGTCGTGACTGAATCCGCAACTCCCAACGGAGGAGCCGGCGACGGTTCCCTGTCTGCCGGGCAGGTGGCCCTGGCCGACGCGGATATGGCGCTGCCGGAGATGAGGTTGCCGGACACGGTTCGGCCCCGGGTGACGGACAGCCAGGCCCCTCGGCACTGCGGATCACCCATGGAGTGGCGGTCCCCGGAACCGGGCGCGATGGCCTCCTACTCGTTCGAGCCCGCCGGCCATTCCACGGCCCTCCCCGCCCTGTGGCGCTGCCGCTGCGGCTTCCAGCTGGACGGCGTCGACCAGCGTGGCGCCTCCCTTGCCGCCGCCTACTGGCATAGCCGGTGACCGCTCCGGCGGCGGCCCGTCCGGTGCTCACGGGCAGCGTTGTTCCTGCACGCCGGCCCACGGGCGAGCCGGGCTCGTTCCTGATCCACGAACTCCTGGGCAGGGGAGCCACCGCCACCGTTTTCCGCGGAACTGATCTCGCGAACCAGCGCCCCGTGGCCGTCAAGGTGGCCGAGGGGCCCGACGGCCGGCACGCGCGCAGGATCCATGAAGAAGCCCGCATCCTGTCCGGGCTGGATCATCCGGCCGTGGTCGCGTTCGCCGGTGAGGGCCGCGTTCCGGACGGAAGCCCGTGGGCCGGCCGCCCCTTCCTGGTGGAGGAATTCGTCTTTGGCGGCAATCTGGCGGAACGGATCCACGCAGGCCCGGGGGACCCCGGGGAAGTCGCCGGCTGGGCCGCGGCGGCCCTGTCCGGGCTTGGCCACGTGCATGCGCGCGGACTTGTCCACCAGGACATCAAGCCGGCCAACATTCTGCTGAGTTCCCTGCGCAGGTCCCCGGTGCGGATTGCGGACTTCGGTATTGCGGCCCCCGCGGGGACCGTGCTCGAGCCGGGAATGTCGTCCGGCACCGTGCACTACATGAGCCCGCAGCAGGCCAACGGGGGCCCGGCTGATCCGGCGACGGACGTCTATGCCCTGGGCCTGGTTCTCCTGGAATGCCTGACGGCGGCCAGGGCATTTCCAGGGACGTATGTGGAGTCGCTGGTGGCGCGCACCTTGAGGGGGCCCGCAATTCCGCAGGGACTGGGACCGCGCTGGGTGTCGCTCCTGGCAGCCATGACGGCCATGGAGGCTGCTGACCGGCCCTCGGCCGAAGAGGCTTCCGCCGCGGCCGCCGCCATGGTGCAGCGGCCTGTACCGCCGCTTCGGGACTACGCCGCCGGGCTGTTCGCCGGCGGGTGGAGGGCGACTCCTCCCGCTTCCCGGCGCCGGCCGCTCAGTCCCGTGGCGTAAGCCGGGCCCGGGACGGCACCAGCGCGGTGGGTGACGCCACGCGCAGGCGGTCCGAGGGGGAGCCCGGCAGCCCGGATTCCGGGTCCAAGGCGTAGGTCACGACGTCGCCGGACCGTTCGTGGGCCACATGTAGCCATCCGTCGCGGACCAGGTGATGGCGGGGCCAGTCCCCGCCACTGGGCACATCGGCCACCGGGCGCAGCACCGCGCCCCCGGCCTCCACCTCCAGCGCACTGATCCGGTTCGAGCCGCGCACGCCAACGTAGGCGTGCCCGGCGTCCGGCGCCAGCGCGATCTCGGCCGCGGAATCTCCCGGCAGCGCCCCGCCGGCCGTGGCCGGTCCAACGAAGCCGAGCCGGAAGTCCCCCGAGCCCGGCGACATTGCCGCCACGGCCACCTCAATTGAATACTCAGTCACCACAAAGACCTGCCCGCCCGGGTGCTGAACCAGGTGCCTGGGACCGCTGCCCTGCGGCAGGACCACCTCGTGGTCCAGAACCAGCCCGGGCACCGGCCCGGGGCGGACGTTCCAGATCCGCAAGAGGTCGTGACCGAGGTCCGTGGTCATCACCCGGCCGTCCGCGAGCATGAGCGCGGCATGGGCGCGGCTGGGACGCTGTGCACCTTCGGAAGCGTCTCGATAAGGGTCTCGGGACTCCGCGGCGGCGGCCCGGTCTATGATCCCGCCATCGGCGTCGAGCTCGTAGTACAGCACCTGGCCGTCGCCCCAGCAGCAGACCACCAGGAAGCGGCCGGAGGGCTCGACGGCGACATGGCAGGCCGCGTCGCTGGCCGGCCACGCCGGGCCCGCCGGCTCCAAGCCGAACGCGCCGGCCCTGCGGTAGGCCCTGACCGTCCGTGCGTGCTCGGCAACGGCGTAGACCACAGGAAGTGAGGGGTGGGCGGCCAGGAAGGACGGAGAGTCGGCCGCCGCCGCAACACCCAGCCAGCGCAGGGTGCCGTCCTCCGCCGCGGCCACTGCGCCGATCCCCGTCCCGCTGCCGCCGGAGTCCGCCGTGTAAGAGCCGGTCCAGATGAGGTCTTGTGCCGGGAAGGAATCCATGGTGACATCCTGCCAGCCGGACCGGGAAGCCGCGGTCAACCGCCGCCACAAACCCCGGATTCAATGCCGCCGGATTAATCACCGCGCGACGGTCTGTCCTTGGGTAGCATGGGGGGAGTTCGAGCAACTGCGGCAAAAGGAGGTGGGTCCCGTTTTCACAAGTCCAGACAGGGTGCCCTCCTGGTGCTGCCGGCCTGTCGGCCGCGGCTAGCTCACGGTAAGGGCGTCTGACATCAGACCGAAAGGCGCTCCCATGCCAGTACTCCGCCACCATTCCCCTCACAGCACCCTCACAGCCAGGCTCCGGGCCGCCGGCTGTGTTTTCGCCGAGGATGAAGCCCGCCTGCTCCTCGAGGCAGCTCCGACGCCTGAAGCACTCGAAGCGATGGCACGCCGGAGGATAGCCGGCCTGCCCCTGGAACACATTCTCGGCTGGGCCGAATTCTGCGGACTCCGCATCGCCGTCGGCCCCGGGGTGTTCGTCCCGCGGCGCCGGACGGAATTCCTCGTCCGGGAGGCCGCCGCGCTCTTGACCGCATGGCGCCTGGAACCTCACGGGGCGGCGCGCCCGGCACCCGTGGTGATCGATCTCTGCTGCGGTTCCGGCGCCGTCGGGGCCGCGCTTTCGGCGCTCGGCGGCCCACTCGAACTCCACAGCGCCGACATCGACCCCGCAGCCGTGGCGTGTGCACGCACCAACGTCGGGCCGCTGGGTGGCGAGGTCTACGAGGGCGATCTCTATGCTCCGCTCCCTGCAGGACTCAGGGGCCGTGTCCGGGTGGTAGCGGTCAACGCCCCCTACGTGCCGTCGGCGGAGATCGAAACCATGCCCCAGGAGGCCCGCCTGCATGAACCGCGGACCTGCCTGGACGGCGGTGCCGACGGGCTTCACGTCCAGCGCAGGGTGGCCGCCGGGGCGCTGCAATGGCTGGCACCCGGCGGCCACGTGCTCATCGAGACCAGTCGCCGGCAGGCCGCGCAGACGGCGGGGATCTTTCGCCGCCACGGCCTGAGGGCCCGGGTGCTGGGCTCTGAGGAGCTCGGCGCTACCGTGGTGGCCGGTACGCTGGCGCCTCCCGGTTGAGGGCGGTGCTCTCCTGGCGGGGGCGCTGCAGCTGCCTAGGACAGCTTGTCCGCCTCGACGCTGGTGGCGGGGCCGGCAGGGGTGGCGCCGCCTTCATCAGACCAGTCCTGTCCGTCCTGGTCAGTGAGCGCCGGGTCGGATTGGATATCGGCGGCCACCGGCACTGACGTTTCCGGGCCGGCGTCGCGGTGGACGGCTGAGCCAAGGACCGTCCCTGCACGGCGGGCGGCCTCGGTGAGCTGTCCGGAGACCTCGGGGGCTTTGTCCTTGACCGTCTCGGCTGCCGCCGTGAGCTTGTCCTGGACCGGTTCGCTGTGCCAGAGGTCGGTGGTCCGGGACTTGAGCTTTTCGTAGGCTTCGCGGCCGGACCGCGAGCCCAGAACGTAGCCTGCGGCCAGTCCGGCGCCGAAAAGAAGTTTGCCCTTCATGCTGTACTCCTGTTCCTTGGGGACGTATGTGAAAAGTCGTGCGTGAAGAAGTGGCGGTTCCCGGGAAATGGCCGTGCCGCCGAAATGTGCGGTCGTGACGCCGGTGCGTCCGGCCGAAATTGTGCAAAAAACCGGCCCCGGGGATCACCCGGGACCGGTTTCCGGTCAGTTTCCGCGTTAGCGGACTGAACGCTTGCTGATCATGCCGTAAACGAGCAGGACGATGATCGCACCGCCGATGGCCAGCAGCCAGGTCGACAGCGAGAAGAACTCGTTGATGCCAACACCGAACAGTGCACTGCCGATGAATCCGCCCAGGAGAGCGCCGACGACGCCCAAGATCAGGGTGATCACGATGCCACCGCCCTGACGTCCCGGGAGGATTGCCTTAGCGATTGCGCCGGCGATGAGGCCCAGAATCAGAAATGCGAAAAAACCCATTTTATCGTTCCTTCTTCTTTCATTGAGGAGGCACCCGGATCGCCGGGTGCGCTTCATCCTTCTGCCCTAATACTAATCATGCTTAGTATAAAAGAGCCACCCGGCTCCCGGCAGGCTTCGCCGGCGGACAGGGAAAACGGCTGAAAGTGGCCGGAAGGTTCACGCGGGATTCATCCCGGGTTCGGAAATTGTTTTATTGCCCACAGGGTGCCCGGAGGCGGCCACGGCCTACCAGGCGTAATCTTCGGGTGCCGTGCGGTGTCCCGGGAAGATCTCGTCGAGGCGCTTGAGCGCGTCGGCGTCGAGCTTTAATTTCTGCGCCCGGATGGCACCTTCGAGGTGCTCGAGCGTGCGCGGGCCGATAATCGGCGCGGTGACTGCCGGCTGGTGGAGCAGCCACGCGAGCGCCACATCGCCAGGCTCCTGGCCCAGTTCGTCGGCAAAGTCCTCGTAGCGTCGGATCTGTTTCTGGTGTGCCTTGAGTGCCTCGTGGGCGCGGCCGGCGATGCGGCGGACGCCGTCGCGCTCCTTCTTCAGCACCCCGCCCAGCAGGCCGCCGTGCAGCGGCGACCACGGCAGGAGCCCCAGGCCGTACTGCTGCGCGGCAGGAATCACTTCCCGTTCCACGTCCCGGGTCAGCAGGTTGTAGATCGACTGCTCACTGACCAGCCCGTTGTAGTTGCGGCGTGCCGCTGTTTCCTGCGCGCGGGCAATGTGCCAGCCCGCGAAGTTGCTGCTGCCGCTGTACAGGATTTTGCCTTGCTGCACGGCGACCTCGACGGCCTGCCAGATCTCCTCCCACGGCGTGTTCCGGTCCACGTGATGGAACTGGTAGAGATCGATGTAATCCGTCTGCAGCCGTTTCAGGCTGGCGTCGAGCGCCCGGCGGATGTGGAGAGCCGAGAGCTTGGACTCGTTGGGCCTGTCCGTCATGGTGCCGAACAGCTTGGTGGCGAGCACCGTGCGCTCACGGCGCTCGCCCCCCTGGGCAAACCAGCGGCCGAGGATTTCCTCGGTCCAGCCGCGGTGGCTCGACCCGCCGTACACATTGGCGGTATCGACGAAATTGATGCCGGCTGCCTGCGCGGTGTCCAGGATGGCGAAAGCCTCCGCCTCCCCGGTCTGCGGGCCAAAGTTCATGGTGCCCAGGCACAGGCGCGAGACTGTCAGGCCGGAGCGGCCCAGATGCGTATAGCGCATGAAGCGTTCCTCTCCGTCCTGACCTCCTCCGCCCTGACGCGTTGCGGGTTGGCTCCGAAGGCGGCCCGGTGCGCGCCGCTGCCGCTCCGAAGCGGGGGTCAGCGCTCCAGGCGGAACCCGAGCTTGATGGTGACCTGCCAGTCCGCGACCTGACCGTTCTCAAGGTGGCCGCGGATTTCCTTCACTTCGAACCAGTCAAGGTTCCGCAGAGTCTTGGCGGCCTCGGCAATGCCGTTCCGGACGGCCGCATCGACACTCTCGTTCGAGGTTCCGACAATTTCAGAAATGCTGTAGGTGTGATTAGACAACTTCGCTCCTCGTGATCGCCATCGATGCCCGGCTGTGGGCCGTTCCTGCAGACTAGCCCACGGAACCCGGCCGGACTAGGGGTGCGGGGCCCGGGCTCGGGGACCCGGGGGGCGGGCCCGGCAGCGGGCGCTTGGCCTGGCGGGGCAGGGTGTCGGCCCGCGGCCTGATCCGGCTCACCATCCAGGGCAGCATGTAGTGCGCCACCCAGGCGAGGTCTCCGGCCCGGGTTTCGCGCCAGTTGCCGGGCGGCATGGGCTTGGGTTCCAGCGGCCGCAGCCGGTGCGGCACGCTGAGCGTGTCCAGGACCATGGCGGCAATGGTGTGGTGTCCCAGCGGCGAAAAGTGAAGGCGGTCAGGGTCCCACATCCGCGGATCGCTTAGTTGCCGCAGCGCCCACAGGTCGGCGATGACCCCGTTGTGCCGGGCGGCGATGACGCGGATATTCTCGTTGAACACCGCGACCTTGCCGCGGATGTGCCCAAACACGGGCGTCTCGCCCCAGTCCGGGCCGGTAAACAGGACCACCGTTGCCCCGGTGGCCGAGAGCGCGGCCACAGCGTCGTCAAGGGCGGCGGCCATCCGGTCCGGATCGCCGCGGTGGAACACGAGATCGTTCCCGCCGGCCGAGAGGGTCACGAGGTCCGGCTTCAGGCTCAAGGCCGGCCCGAGCTGCTGGTCAAGGATGTCGCGCAGGACCAGGCCGCTGATGGCCAGGTTGGCGTAGCCGAACTCGCGACCCTCGCCGAGTTCTTCGGCAATGCGGTCGGCCCACCCGCGCATGCCGCCGGGGCTCAGCGGCTCCGGGTCGCCGACGCCTGCCGTGAATGAATCCCCCAGGGCGACGTACCGGCTCCACGGCTGTGAGTGCCAGGCGCCGTACTGCCCCCGTGCGGAGCCCTGGTTCCCCCGTGGCCATGGCCCCGGGGAGGGGGTGTTGGCGCCGGTATGGCCGGCGTCCGGCTCGGGGAACCTGGCGGCGTTCACATCACCAGCAATACGCCGATAATGCATGCCGCACAAGGTACTTATGCCCCTAGCGACGCGTCGTGGAGACGCTCCCATGTCCGCTCCGGGGCCGGTCACGGAGCCCGCGTCGCCGTCGCGGCGACGAGGTCGCCCAAATACTCAGGGGGGTATGATATTAAAGCTGACGCATCGAACCCGGAGGAACAAATGGAACTCGATCCCACAGACATGAAGCCTGTCATCAACCGGCTTCGCCGCGCCCAGGGCCAGCTTGCCGCGGTCACCCGGATGATCGAGGAGGGCCGTGACTGCAAGAGCGTCGTGACCCAGCTGGCTGCCGTATCGAGCGCCCTGGACAAAGCCGGATTCTCCATCATCGCCACGGGCCTGCAGCACTGCATGCAACAGGAGGACCCCAGCCTGGACCGGGCCGAACTGGAGAAGCTCTTCCTCTCGCTCGCCTGAGTGCTTCCACCGGGCGCGTCCGCTGTGGGCCGCCCGGACCGGTGCGTCGGTGTCAGGCGGTTCCGTCGCCCAGGACATAGGTCTTCAGATCATCCAGGGTCTGCTGCATGTGCGCGTCCATGGCATCGCGGGCGCGGTGCGGGTCCCGTGAGGCGAGGGCATCCGCGATGTTCTGGTGGTGTCCGATTGCATGCTCCTGGATGTCCGGCACCTTGGACGTTTCCGTCCGCCGCTTCTCCAGGACGCGGTGCAGCGGCTCGAACAACACGGCGACGAAGACATTGTCCGACGCCTGCAGGATGAGGTCATGGAAGGCCAGGTCCGCCTCCACGAAGGCCGCCAGATCGTTGCGCTCGTGCGCCAGCCGCATCTTTTCCACGTGCGCGCGGAGAGTCTGGATGTCCGAATCCGCCATCCGTCCGGCGGCGAGCTCGCAGGCGCCCGTCTCCAGCATCCGGCGCAGCTCGATGAGCTGAATGGCGGCGGAGGCGTCGTTTGTGCCTTCCGAGGCCGCCCGCAGCACGGCGTCCAGGGAGCCCCAGCGGTTCACCGGGTTCACGAATGTGCCCCGGCCGCGTTCCACGCTGAGAATCCGCTGGGCTTCGAGGGTCTTCATGGCCTCGCGCACGGTCATTCGGCTGACTTCGTGCCGCGAGCTGAGCTCCAGTTCGCCGGGGACGCTTGCGCCGGGCGGAAATTCGCCGGCAATGATCCGGTCCAGCAGTTCATCGGCCACTACGCCGACCAGCGATTTCCTAGCCAATTCTCCCCGTCCAGCGACTCCGCTTTGCCTGAAGCTCTGCCTGATGTTTTGTCTCATGGCATGTTCCCTGATGGCCAAGTCTACTTGCGCGTCGTTGTGCCATATGCCACACTAGCACTCGGAAATAAGATGTCTGACATCTTACATTTAGTTTTAACTGCGGTTCCCTCCCGGGCCGTAGCTTTTCACCGATAGATCCCCACACAATGGAGTGCATAGTGCCCCTCGAAGCAGACGTGCTGGCCGCTTTCCCCGCGGAAGTACAGATCCCCGCCCGGCTAGTGGCGGACAGCGTGGCGGCCTCGTCCGAGGCATCCCCCCGCGTCTTGATAGTGCTCGACGACGACCCCACCGGCACCCAGTCCGTGGCGAACCTCCCGGTTCTCACGCGCTGGGACGTGGCGGACTTCGCCTGGGCGTTCGGCTACGAAGTCGACGGCCAGCGCCAGCGCGCGGTCTACGTGCTGACCAACACCCGCAGCCTTGACCCGGCAGAGGCGGCATCCCGCAACGAGGAGATCGTCCGGAATGCCCTCGCGGCCGCCGCTTCGGCTGATCCGGCACTCCGGCTCAGCTTCGTCAGCCGCAGCGATTCCACCCTCCGCGGCCACTACCCGCTCGAACCCGACGTCATCGCCGCCACCGTCACGGCCGTCAACGGCGAGACGACGGACGGCGTCGTGATTGTTCCCGCGTTCCCCGATGCGGGCCGCGTGACCATCGGCGGCGTGCACTTCATGCGCGGCACGGGCGAGGACGCCGGACAGCTCACCCCCGTGGCCGAAACCGAATTCGCCCGGGACGCCAGCTTCGGTTTCGCCAATTCGGAGATGGCCAAGTACGTCGAGGAAAAGTCGAAGGGCCGGTTCCCCGCGGATTCGGTGATCGTGCTGGATCTGGACATCATCCGGGCCTCAAATGATCCGCTGATCTCGGCCAAGGCCATTGCCGATGCCATCGCGCCAGCCACGGACTCCACGCCGATCGTGGCGGACATCGTCACCGAAAACGATCTCCGCGCCCTGGCCCTGGGCCTGGAAGAAGCAGAGCGCCGCGGCAAGAAACTGCTCTACCGCGTAGGGCCGCCCTTTGTCCGGGCACGGATCGGCCAGGAAATCCGCACCGAACTCAGCGGCGACGAAGCATATGCCGGCAACACGCCGTCGGAAGCCGGCGGCCTGATCGTCGTCGGCTCGCATGTCGGCGTCACCACCCGCCAGCTCAATGCCCTCACCGAGCAGCACAGCGCGGCGCGGATCGTGGAGATCGACGTCGAACAGCTGCTCGGCGACAACGCGGGGGCGAACCTCGACGAAACCGTCGGCACGGTGGTCGCTGCCCTCCGCGCCGGCGACGTGATCGTCCACACCAGCCGGCTGCTGATCAAGACCTCCGACGCCGCCGAAAGCCTGCGGATCGCCCGCACCGTCTCCGCCGCCGTCGTCGCCGTGGTGAACCGCACGCTCAAGACCTTCCCGCCCCGCTTCGTGATCGCCAAGGGCGGCATCACGTCCTCGGACGTCGCCGCGCACGGCCTGGAAATCCGCCACGCAATCGTCCGCGGACCCATGCTGCCGGGCATCGTGAGCCTCTGGGAGCCGGTGGACGGCCCGGCCAAGGGCATCCCGTACGTCGTCTTCGCCGGCAACGTCGGCGACGACCAGTCCCTGGCCCAGGTCACCCGCAAGCTCAGCAGCACCTTCTGAACCCCCGCTTTCCTTCCGCCTTATTCCCCGCTTCACTTCCAATGGAGAAGATCATGACCACCGATTACAAAGTCACCGTTCTGGGCCTGGGCGCCATGGGACTGCCCATGGCCGCGCGCCTCGCCACCCGTCTGACCGTCCACGGCTTCGACATTGCCGAGCCACGCCTCGCGCTCGCCCAAGAAGCCGGGGTCCGCACCTTCAGTTCCGCCCGTGAAGCCGCCGAGGGCGCCGACGCCCTGCTGCTGGCGGTGCGCAACGGCGAACAGCTGGACGACGTCCTCTTCGGCGAGCACGGTGTGGCCGCTGTGCTGAAGCCGGGCGCCGTCGTGATCCTTGGCAGCACCGTGGGCACCGAAGCCATCCCGGCCACCGTTGCCCGCCTTGCCGAGCACGGCGTGGCCCTGGTTGACGCACCGCTCTCCGGCGGCCCGAAGCGCGCCGGCGAAGGCGACCTCCTGATCGTCGTCGGCGCCGAGCCGGCCGCCCTCGAAACCGCCCGCCCCGTCCTGGAGCTCCTCGCCTCCACACTGACCGTGGTGGGTGAGAAGCCCGGCGACGGCCAGGCCCTCAAGACCGTCAACCAGCTGCTTTGCGGCGTCCACATCGCCGCCGCTGCCGAGGCAATGGCGCTGGCAGACGCCCTGGGCCTGGACCAGGGCAAGACCCTCGCCGCCCTCGAAGCCGGCGCGGCGGGCTCCTTCATGCTCTCCAACCGCGGCCCGCGCATCCTGGAGGCCTACTCCGAGGACGGCGCCGAGGTCCTCAGCCGCCTGGACATCTTCGTCAAGGACATGGGGATTGTCGGCAAGGCCACCCGCGCCGCCGGGCTCGCCGCCCCCGTGGCCGCCGCCGCGGAGCAGCTCTACCTCCTCGGCCAGGCCCAGGGCCTCGCCGCCGCCGATGACTCCGCCGTCATCAAGGTTGTCGCACCCAGCAAGCGCACCGCCTAGACAGCTCTTCAACGGCCGGCGAGGGCGGATCCCCTCCACCGTCGCCGGCCCCCTCCCCGCCACTTTTCCCGACGACGTATCGACGACCTTCCTGTCAAAGGAGACACCCCCTCATGCCCCCCCTGCTCAATTTCCTGATGGTGCGCGCGGCCGACGCGCCCGTCATCAAGCCGGCCGTGCAGCTGGGAACTCCGCTGCTGCTGACCATCGCGGCTGCCGGCGTCGCCCTGCTGCTGATCATGATCATCCGCTTCAAGATCCAGGCCTTCGTGGCCCTGCTGACCGTCAGCATCCTGGTGGCCGTCGCCGCGCAGATCCCGCTCAAGGACGTCTTCACCGTGGTGGCCAACGGCGTGGGAAGCACCATGGGCAAGGTCGCGCTCCTCATCGCCCTCGGCGCCATCCTGGGGCGCATGATCGAAATCTCCGGCGGCGTGCAGTCCCTCGCCGACCACTTCACCGCCAAGCTCGGCGCCAGGCGCGTGGCTGTGGCTCTCACCGCCGTGGGCTTCCTCGTCGCGATTCCGGTGTTCTTCGAAGTTGGCATCATCGTGCTGGTGCCGATCGTCTACGCGTTCGCCAAGATCGCCAACGTCCACCCGGTCAAGTTCGGCCTGCCCATGGCTGGCATCATGCTGGCCATCCACGTGGCCGTGCCGCCGCACCCGGGCATTGTGGCCGGTGCCGGCGTGCTGGGCGCCGACATTGGACTGATCGCCCTGATCTCGCTGACGATCTGTGTCCCGCTGGGCTTCCTGTCCTACTGGGTTGCGTCCATCATGAACCGCAAGAACTACGATCTGCTGCCCACCGTCAAAGCCCAGGTGGACGAGTTCGGCTCCGATTCCCTGGTCCGCGTCGGTCACGAGGGCCCGGGCAGCAAAGCCATGGCCGCGCCTCGCCCCGGACTGATCATCTTCCTCATCGCCACCCCCATCGTGCTGATCCTCCTCGGCACCGTCGGCACCCTCGTGATCGACAAGAACAGCTTCTGGTACGGCGTCTCTGCTTTCGTCGGCAACCCCGTCTTCGCCCTCCTCGTCGCTGTGGCGCTCTGTTTCTTCCTCCTGGCCGTCCGCCGCCGGTGGTCGCTGACAGAAACCGGAGAAATCTTCGAAGGCGCCCTGCCCCCGATTGCCTCCATCCTTATGGTGGTCGCCGCCGGCGGCGTCTTCGGCAGCGTCCTGCAGGTCAGCGGCATCGGGACGGCGCTCTCCGAGTCCCTCGACACCCTCGGGGTGCCACTGCTGCTACTCGGCTTCATCATCTCGCTTGCCCTCCGCGCCGCCCAGGGCTCGGCCACGGTCGCGATCGTCACGACGGCCGGCCTGCTCTCCTCAGCCGTCGCCGGTGGCGGCTACACCCCGGCCCAGATTGCCGTGATCGTGATCGCCATCGGCTTCGGCGCCCTCGGCCTGTCCCACGTGACCGATGCCGGCTTCTGGGTGGTTGTGCGGTACTACGGCCTGACCGTCGCCGACGGCCTCAGGACCTGGACCGTGCTCACCACCGTGCTGGGACTGGCAGGGTTCGCTCTGACGTTCGTGGCCTGGATGCTGGTGGGAGGCCTGAGCGCCTGATGCGTACCCGACTCGACGCCCTGGTCAGTGCCGCCCTGCAGCAGGGCTCGGCCGTGCCGGCGTTCACGTGCTACGACTTCACCACCGCGCTCGCCGTTGTGCGGGCGGCCGAGGAGGCCGGCCGGGGCGCCATCCTGCTTGTCGCACCGAAGACCGCGGCCACGCCCAACGGGCTGCGGCTGATCGCCGCCCTCCGCGGGCTCGCCGACGCCGCCGGAGTACCGATTGCGGTGCAGTTGGACCACGCCGCCGATCCCCAGGTGATCGCGGACGCCGTCGCCGCGGGCGCCGACTCGGTGCTGGTCGACGGATCCTCGCTGCCCTACGACGAGAACATCGCCCTGGTCCGCGGCGTCCGTGCGGACCTCGCCGCGCAGGGCAACGCCGACGTCGTGATTGAAGCAGAACTCGGCGGACTGGCCGGCGACGAGGACCGGGCCTTCGGTACCGGCGCCGCAGACGGCGCAGGCAGCGCATCAGGGGAGGACCCCTCCGGCCTCACCGACTCCGCCCAGGTGGAGGACTTCGTGGCCCGCACGGGGGCGCAGCTGCTCGCCGTGGCCGTGGGCAACGTCCATGGAAAGTACAAGGGGGAGCCCCGGCTGCGCTGGGACGTGCTGCAGGACATCGCCGTACGGACCCGGATCCCGCTGGTCCTGCATGGCGCCTCGGGCATTCCGGCGGCGGAACTGGTCAAGGCCGCGGCCATGAACGTGGGCAAGGTCAACTTCAACACCGAGCTGCGCACCGGCGTCCTGGCCGTCCTCGAGGAACAGACCGCCGCCCACCGGGCCGACGGCGAGAACCTCCAGGCATTGCTGGGCTTGTGGGATGCCTCCGCCCGGAGTTTCGCGGCCACCGCCCTGGCGACGCTCTCCCGCTGAGAGCACCGGCAGCGGGCAGCGGCGTGCGCGACGCCACTGCCCGCCGTCGTCCCGGTCCCGGGTCCGCACCGCCTGAACGCCGGTGCGGAACCGGGCCGTAGGACCCCTCGCCGATAGGCCTCCCAAGGCCGACAATGGAGGCAACACAGCAGGCCTTTCCAGGGGGCGCCATGGTTCCACAGCAGCGGGCAGCCGGCGGCCCGGCCCCGATGCCGGACTACGACCCGGTTATTGACCTTGCCAGGTTCTTCTGCCTGACGCTGGTGGTGGTCGGACACACCATGATGGTGAGTCCCGTCCTCCACCCTGACGGGACGGTGACGAGCGAGAACACCCTGGGCAACCAGCACTGGTTTGAACCCGTCGTGTGGGTCCTCCAGATCATGCCGCTGTTCTTCGTGGCCGGCGGGATCACCGGGCTGCAGTCCTGGCGGCGGCTCCGGGCCAGGGGCGGCACTGCCTTTGATTTCATGCAGATCCGGATGCTGCGCCTGATCCGTCCGGCTGCCGTCCTGCTGGCCGTCATGTTCACTGCTCTGTCGCTAGCACTGCTCTCAGGCGTTGACCCGGAGGTCATCCAGTTGCTCACCAGTGGCGCGGGAACGCCGCTGTGGTTCCTCGCCGCGTACCTCGCCGCGCAACTCAATCTTCCCTGGCTGGCGGGTCTGCACGCCCGCGCACCCTGGCTGACCCTCGCCGGGCTCATCTCCCTGGTGGTGACGGTCGACTGCCTGCGGGGAGTGCTGCCGGACCTTGCCTACCTCAACATGGTGTTCGTGTGGTGCGCCGTCCAGCAGCTCGGATTCATCGTGGCCGACAACCGGGGGCCGAAGCCGGGCCGGACGGCACTGTTTGGCATCATCGTCGCCAGCAACCTGCTGCTGGGACTGCTCGTGCTGCTGGGGCTGTACTCCGGGAACATGCTGGTGAACCTCAACCCGCCCAACCTGACGCTGGTACTCCTGGGCATTTCGCAAGCAGCCGCCCTCCAACTTTTCCGTCCGGCGCTGTCCCGGATCGCGTCCCTGGCCTGGGTGCGCCGGCTGGTGGGCGCGGCCGGCAGGCGATCCATGACGGTCTACCTGTGGCACCTGCCCCTTCTGGCGGCGATGTCCGGGGTGCTGCTGCTGACAGATTTTCCCCAGCCGGCCGGCGGATCCGCGGCGTGGTGGTGGGGGCGGCCGCTGGTGCTGATGGCCGTCATCGCGCTGTTGCTGCCGGTAGTGGCGCTGTTTGGCCGGCTGGAGAATCGGCCGACGTCGTCCGGCCCGTCACCGAGCCGTCCGGCGGCGGCCGTGCTGCTGGCCGCCGTCGCCGTTTTTGTTCCGGCGGTCCAAGCAGCGCTCAACGGGCTCACGCTAGGGCTCCTGGGCGGCGGCGCCGGCTGCTTCGCGCTCGCGGTCGTGCTGCTGGGACGGATACCGGCCCGGCTCATTACGCCGGCTGAACGGTCCGGCGGACCAGAACCGCCATTGCCACACCCGCCATTAAGTGCCAATGTCGAACCATGACGGAGAACTCGGCAGCCACGGAAGACCCCTTCAGCCCGGACGTTGCCACCACCCGGAACGACGAGTTGCACCGCTACGAGCTCCACGTCGGCGGCAAGCTCGCCGTCCAGGTGCGCTTCATCGACCGGCCGGGTCACATCGACTTCATCCACACGGACACGTCACCGCAGTTCCAGGGGCAGGGGCTCGCGAAAGTGCTGGCGCATTTCGCCCTCGACGACGTGGTGGCCTCCGGCAAGCGGATCATCCCCAATTGCCCGTTCATGTACCGCTATCTGCGCAGGCATGAGACGTACCACCAGTACGTGGACTGGCCGGAACGGGCACCCGAGGGAGCTTAGCCCCTCGGGCATGGCGCGCCGGCCGGCAGGGGCCCGGAACTGCCATGGGCGCCGGGCCCGGCTTGTGAGCCGGGCAACAACCTCGTAAGGTTTGAGCAGAGTTATGCAGTTGGCTCTTGGACAGGTCCCTTTGGAGAACCCCATGAACCATAAACTGCGTGTGCTTGTCCGCGTGGACGTCGATCCCGCACATGTCACCCTCGAAGTCACCGGCTGCGTTACCCAGTCCGATTCCGCTGCGCTCCTGCATATCGTGCGCCGCGCGTGCCGCCTCGAAGCGGGAGCCGAGGTGGTGATCAACCTCCACGGCGCCTCCCATCTGGATCCGGAAGTGCTGCTTGACCTTCGGCGGCTCGCGGACAGCGGACCGTTGCCGGCCCCTGACGCCGGGGATTCCGCCGCGCCCGTGCCGTTCCGACTCACCCTCCACGAGCCGGCCGTTCTGCCCATCTGCCTCCTGCACGTGGGGCCCGACGCCGAAGTCCTCGCCGGACTCGAGACCGATTTATGCCCGGCCCCTGTCACCGTCTCGGCCGGCAACAGCGAACCAGCCGGACTGCTCGACGTCGGGTTCGGTTCCGGACCCGACTCCGGGCCGGGGGATGCCAACAGCCCGCTGGCCGCGGAAACCGGCGGAGTCAATGACTTCGGCACCATCAACGGGCTGGCGCTCTCGGAGTACTTCGAAGGCACGCTCGATCCAGCCGCCACGGTCCGCGCCTTGTCCGACACCGCGCTGTGCCGCCTCGCGGACGCCCTCTACCGCCACCTCGACACCAGCAGCCCGTCATTTGGCGCGCACACCTGGTACGAGCTCGCGGCCGAAGAGCTCCAGAACCGCCACCTGACGGAGGGGGAAGGCCCCGAGGAGGAAGAACTGGCGCAGGACACGGCCCTGGCCTGAGCCCGCACGAGGCTAGGCTGTCGCTATGAACCCACACACAGCGTCCACACCGGGCAGCACCGCTCTCATCACGGGCGCAACAGCGGGCCTCGGTGCCGAGTTCGCCCGCCAGCTTGCTGAGCAGGGCCACCGGGTCGTGCTTGTGGCCCGCGACGCCGGCCGCCTCGCGGCCACTGCCGCGGAGCTGGAGAACCGGTACGGCTCCGCGGCGGAGACGATCGCCGCGGACCTGACGGACGACGCCGGGATCGCCGCCGTCGTCGCGCGCCTCGCCGATCCCGCCCGGCCCGTCGAAATCCTGGTCAACAACGCGGGAATCGGGTTGCTGCGGTCCTTCGAGGACAACGACATTGCCGAGGAGAAGCGGCACCTGAAACTTCATGTTGAAACCGCCATGGAGCTGACCCATGCCGCCCTGCAGGGCATGCTCGTCCGGCAGTCCGGCAGGATCATCAACGTCGCCAGCGTGGCGGCCTTCCTGCCCCGCGGCACGTACTCGGCGGCGAAGGCGTGGCTGCTGAGTTTCTCGCGCTGGGCCAATATGGCCTACGCGGCGCGCGGGGTGCAGGTCACTGCCGTGTGCCCCGGCTTCACCCACACGGAGTTCCACGACCGGATGGGGATGGACAAGACCGTGGCGCCCCGCTGGATGTGGCTCGAGGCCCGCCAGGTGGTCAGCGAGGCCCTGGCCGATAACGCCAAGGGCAAGGCCGTCTCGATTCCCAGCAGGCGCTACAAGGTCCTGACATCGGTTTCGCGGGTGCTCCCGTCGCGGCTCGTCGCCGGACCGCCGCGCCGCGCGAAGTAAGAGCGCCGGGTTCCTCAGGGGCCGGCCGCGCGACCGCGCCGGATCAGTCTGTGCCGGATCAGTCTGGGCCGGATGAGTACGACGACGAGGATCCCGACGGCGGCGCCCACCAGCGTCTCGACGGCCCGTTCGGTCACAAGGACCTGCGGGTCGGCCGGCGCCGCAAGCTGTCCGATGAGCAGGATCACCGGGGTGAAGGAGATCATGGCGAGGCCGTAGTGCCGGGTCATGAACAGCTCCGTGCTGAACTGCAGTACGATCACCAGGCAGGCCATGACGGCAGCTGCATGGCCGGGGAAGGCCTGCAGCGGTGATCCCGGCCAAGGGAACAAGACCGCTGCCACCACCACGAGGCCCAGGAGTGTGCCGACGATCCTGTGGATGCCGCGGTAGACGCTGCTGGGCAGATCCGCCCCGGCAAGCGGCACCGCGGCGGCGGCCATGGCCCAGTGCGGGTGGCCGCTGCCGCTGAGGACACCGATGGCCCCGGCGGCGCCGACGGCGCTGACGTAGCGGGCGGCGTGAAGCCACGCGGCCCGGCGGCGTTCCCCGCGCAGTACCGTGACATCCCGCCGCCAGCCGCGCTGCCAGGTCCGGCCCCGGAACCAACCGCCAAAGCCGACGGCGATCGAGAACGCGGCCGATCCGGCGGCGATGAGGACGGCGACATGCCAGGGGACGGTGGCGGGAACGGACGCGCACGCCCCCAGTGCCAGGATCCCGAAGAAGGGGCCGGCCGGTTTCAGGGTGGTCCTGTCCGCGAACAGCGATCCCGCGCCGGCGAACACGGCCTCCGTGAGCACCAGCGCCCACGAGTGGATGTGATGGGCCGAGAGAAGGACGCCCGTTCCTACGCCGGTGAGCAGGAGGACAGCCGCCTGGCCTTGGTGCCGGAGCCTGAGCTGGTGGGGCTCGGTGCGGCCGTACATGCCGGTCAGTGCGCCGAAGACGGCGTAGGCGATCAGCTCCGGGTGCCCGCTTGCCAGCAGCACGAGGGACGGCACGGCGACGCTGATCGCCACCCGCCACGCCGACACGTGGTCTTTGTTGGCCGGGGCCAGGCTGTGCAGCGAACGCACGTGGCGCTGCAGGGACATGAGACTGCCTCTCGGCTTTCTCCGGGGTTTTCCCGGGTTCTCCGGGATTCCCCGGGGGCTGATCGGAGGGCGGACACGCCTAAGGCCTGTTCCGTATGCGTCCCCCAACGGGTAAGCATACGGAACAGGCCTCAAAGGGCGGGGCTGTTACGGAGTCCGGACTAATGCTGCCGGGCCGGGACGGGCCGGACTAGGCCCCAGCCGGGACTTTCCCGGCGTCGACGCGCCCTGTTGCCGAGTCTGCGGCCGGGGCCGGGACCATCGGCATGTCCATGTGCTCGAGGTCGATCAGCGGGTTTTCGTCCTGCGTCGCGACCAGTTCGCGGGCCTCGGCCTGGGTGTCCACGCTCGGCATGGAGCCCGGAAGCGGCATCTGGGCGGACTCCTTGAGGAAGTAGATCGCCACTGCGCCGATCGCCGAGGTGGCCATCAGGTAGTAGGCCGGCATCATGTCGTTGCCGGTTGCATTGATGAGGGCGGCCACGATGAACGGCGTGGTGCCGCCGAAGATGGCCACGGAGAAGTTGTACGCGATGCCCATGGCGCCGTAGCGGCTGGCCGTCGGGAACTGGGCCGGCAGGGCAGAGGCCAGGTTGGCCACGTAGAACGTCACCGGGAAGGCAATCAGGGAGAGGCCGGCCAGGGTGGACCAGATTTCGCCGATGCCGATGAGCAGGAACGCCGGGGTAGCCAGCACAACCGTGCTGACGGCACCGATCCACAGCACGGGGCGGCGGCCGATCCGGTCAGAGAGCTTGCCGGTCAGCGGGATGCACAGGCTCATGATGACCAGCACGGGGATGGTCAGCAGGGTGCCATGCAGCTCGTCGTAGCCCTTGGACTCCGTCAGGTACGTCGGCATGTAGGAGGTCAGGGCATAGCCGGCGGTGTTTGCCGCCGCAACCAGGATCATCGCCACGATCAGGGAGCGCCAGTATGCCTTCACGATGCCCACCGGGCCCTTGGAGGCTGCGGCGTCCGAGGCGGTGGCGTCCTTTGCCAGGCTTTCCTGGGCGTCCAGGGTGGCCTGGAACTGCGGCGATTCCTCGATCTTGCTCCGGAAGTACACGGCGATCAGGCCGAGCGGACCGGCAAGCAGGAACGGAATCCGCCAGCCCCACTGCTCCATGGTGTCCTGGCCGAGGGTCAGTTGCAGCACCGAAACGAGTGCCGCGCCAAGGGCGAAGCCGAGGTAGCTGCCCATGTCCAGGAAGCTGGCGAAGAATCCGCGCCGCTTGTCCGGGGCGTACTCGCTGACGAAGGTGGTGGCACCGGCGTATTCGCCGCCGGTGGAAAAGCCCTGGATGACCTTGAACAGGACCAGCAGGACCGCGGCCCAGATGCCGATTTGGGCATAGCCGGGCAGGAGCCCGACGGCGAAGGTGCTGGCGGCCATGATCATCAGGGTCGCGGCGAGCACCTTCTGGCGGCCGACCTTGTCGCCGAGCCAGCCGAACACGACGCCGCCGAGGGGGCGGGCGATGAAGGTGGCGGCAAAGGTTCCCAGCAGGAACAGGGTCTGGACGGATTTGTCCGCGTCCGGCAGGAACACCGGTCCCATGGTGGTGATCAGGTAGCCGAACACGCCGACGTCGTACCATTCCATGGTGTTACCCACGATGGTGCCGCCGAGCGCTTTCTTGAGCATCGGCTGGTCGACAACGTTGACGTCGGACTCACGGAGTCGACGGCGACGCAGCTTTGGTTTCTTCGCACCCTTGGGTGCCACTTGGTTGGTTCCGCTGGCGCTCAAAACGCCTGCTGAAGAGTCGGTCATGCTTCGGTCTGTGGGCATTTGGGCCACTCCTATGGAGGTCATTTGCTTGCGACTTGTAGCTGCCCCGCTCTGGGCAGGCCTTCAATTTTACGGGATTTCTCTGGAGTTTCCGAGTTCGGTGCCGTATCATCCCGCATTTGAGGTTCTATTTGGGGGCAATTGTCCACATTCTTTTGCCCTGTTTCACCGCGCGGTTACTGGGAACCGGCACTGCCCGCGGTGCCGCGGCCAAAATCTTCCGCGCCAGCCCCCGCAAACCCTTGTTTTGGGCCGGATTCAGGCCGAAAGGAAGTCCGCCGGCACCTGCTACAGACATCTCATCCCAGCAGTCCTACGATTGATGAACACTTCATTTCACAGCGGTTATTTACAGCGGAAAGGAAGATCGATGGCGGATCATCAGTTCGGAGAAGAAATCGAGCCCGAGGTTGCGAGCCATCTGGCGCAGTCGATGGATGAGGCTCCCGGACCGGAGGCCTTACACCACGTTCCCCCGGCGGCAGCCCAGGGACAGCAATGGCCGGACGGCAGCGGCAAACACCGTCATCCCAAGGACCGTGACACCACCCGCGGACGGCAAGGCCAGCAGGTGGCCGACGCGGCAATCCACCGGCAGAGCCGTCCGCAGATGCCCCACCACGACTAAGGTCCCGCGGCAGGACCGGCAACAGGTTCGACCACAACGTCGGCTGGCGTCTTGTCCAGGCGCCAGCCGCGCCACACCGGGTGCCGCAGCTTCCCGCCCCCGGTCCAATCCCCGTAGCTGACCTCGCCGACGAGTTTTGCGCTCACCCAATGCGCGTCTGCGGCATCGGCGTCCGGCACCTCCCTGAACGGGGAAGTCTTCCGGGGCAGGGCGTCCAATTGTTGCCGGAGTTCCTCCAGTTCACGGGTGCTGAAGCCGCTGCCCACGCGCCCCACGTACCGGAGCTTCGAGCCATCCGGGATCCCCAGCAGCAGCGAGCCCACGGATTGCCGGCGCTCGCCGTTGCCGGTTCGCCAGCCGCCCACCACCACTTCCTGGGTCCGCTCCAGCTTGAGCTTGAGCCAGGACCGGCTGCGCTGGCCGACATAGCGGCCGTCCGTGCGCTTGGCCATGACCCCCTCCAGTCCCAGCTCAGCGACGCTTTCCAGGATGTGCCTGACGCTGATTTTGTGCGCGTCGCCGACGTCGATGATGCCGGAGAGCTCGACGCGGGCCCCGGAGGGGCGGAAGAAGCGCTCGAGCCGGAGCCGGCGCTCGCTGAGCGGCAGGGGCCGCAGATCATCGCCGGCGTCGAAGAGGAGATCGAACAACATCAGCCGCACCGGCGTCGAGTCCTGCGCTCGTGCGACGTCGGCGGCCTTGGTCAGTTTCATGCGGCCCTGCAGCAGGCCGAAGTCCGGTCGGCCGGTGCGCCCGACGGCGATGATCTCGCCGTCCGCGACGAAGTCCTGTTCCGGCCAGAGGGGCCGGTCCGTCAGTTCCGGGTAGCTCGCGGACATGTCGTTGCCGTTGCGGCTGACGAGCCTGACGGTCGTCGCATCGCCGATGACCAGGGCCCGGATGCCATCCCACTTGAGCTCGACCTGCCAGTTCTTGTCCGCGAGGTCGGCAGCGGTCCCGGCGCTGGCCAGCATGGGGCTGAAGCCGGAGACACCGGGTGCGGGTGCAGGGTGCGGGACCTGTGCCCGGCCTGGTGGCGGGTCAAGTTCCGGGGCCGCCGGCTCCCCGGGGGAGTCCCCGGGCGCGGCCTCCTGCCCGCCGTCCGGCGCGGCGTCCTGTCCCGGGTCGTGCCCGCGCTCCTGCCCTGTCTCTTGGTCTGCGGGCGCTGCTGCCCGGTGTCCCTTGTGCGGCCCCGCCGGGTCCATCAGGTGGATGAGCCACTGGTCGTCGGCCTGGCCGGTGTGAATCAGGGCGAACCTGCGGGTGCCGCCGAGGCCGCCGCCTTCTGCGCCGGTCAGCGTGGCAATGACCTCCTTGCCGGCGATCCACT
This sequence comes from Arthrobacter sp. ok909, assembly GCF_900104405.1. NCBI lineage: Bacteria > Bacillati > Actinomycetota > Actinomycetes > Micrococcales > Micrococcaceae > Arthrobacter > Arthrobacter sp. ok909. The sequence continues at coordinate 57,493 of NZ_FNJS01000004.1, forward strand.
TTTCGCAGTCGTAGTAGCCGCGGTCCCAGACGCTGACCGTCCCGGCGCCGTACTGGCCTTTGGGAATGACTCCCTCGAAGTCCGCGTAGTCCAGCGGATGGTCCTCGGTCTGGACCGCGAGGTGGTTGGTGGCCTTGCTGGTGGGGACGCCCTTGGGCAACGCCCAGGACACCAGCACGCCGTCGCGTTCAAGGCGGAAGTCGTAGTGCAGCCGGCTGGCGTGGTGCTCCTGGATGACAAACGACTCGCGGAGCAGACCGGCGCCAGCGCCGGCGGCGCGGGCGTCCGGCGCGAAGGGTTCGGGGGTGGCGTTCGCGTCCCGCTTCGCGCGGTAGGACTCAAGCCGAGGATCGGCGGCGCTGCCGCCTGAGACCGCGGCGAACGGGTCCTTGCCGGACTGCACGCGCTTCATGACCTCGCGGTAGTCCAGTTGGCGCAGGGACGCGGAGCTGAGCTCCCGCCAGGTCCGCGGCGCCGCCACGGTGGGCCGCAGCCGCCCGCGCAGCGAGTAGGGCGCGATCGTGGTCTTCGCCGCGCTGTTCTGGCTCCAGTCGACCAGGACCTTCCCGGTGCGCAGGGTCTTCTTCATGTCGCTGACCACCAGGTCCGGATGGTCCGCTTCCAGGGCGCGGGCCAGTTCATGGGCGAAGTCCGAGATCTGTTCAGAGCCCCGGGTTCCGTCCAGTGCGGCGTAGAGATGGATGCCTTTGCTTCCGCTGGTCACGGGGACGGGGTCCAGGCCGACGTCCTGCAGGATGGCGCGGGCCAGTTTGGCCACTTCCGCGCATTCGGCCAGGCCGGCCCCGTCGCCGGGGTCCAGGTCCAGAACCATCCGGTCCGGCGGCAGGGCCCGGCCGTGCGAATCCACCCGCCACTGGGGGACATGGATTTCGAGGGCGGCGATCTGGGCGAGCCAGGCGAGGGTGGCGGCATCGTTGACCAGGGGGTACTGGTTGGTGTGCTCTTTGTGCTTGATGGCCGCCCGGGAAATCCAGCCGGGTGCCGATTCGTCCAGATTTTTCTGGAAGAACACTTGTCCCGGCTCCTCGGCCGTTCCCACGCCGTGGACCCAGCGTTTCCGGGTGGCCGGCCGGTTCCGGACCGCAGGGATCAGCACCGGCGCGACGGCGGCGTAGTAGGCCAGGACGTCTGCCTTGATGGTGCCGGTTTCCGGGTACATGACCTTGTCCAGATTGGTCAGGACGAGCTCGCGGCCCTCCACGAGGACCCGTTGACGGCCGTTTGCCGGGGGAGTGTTGTCCCGTTGGGCTTCCTGCCTGGCGGCCGGCTGCGCGGCCGGCTGTGTGGTTCGCTCAGCCAACAGTCTTCACCTCCGAACCGCTCTGGTGTTCACTAGTCCCATGAGAGCCATCTGGAAGGGCGCGATCGCATTCGGGCTGGTCAACGTCCCCGTCAAGGTCTACAGCGCGACGGAGGACCACGACATCAGCCTGCACCAGGTCCACAACGCCGACGGCGGACGGATCCGCTACCAGCGCCGCTGCGAGGTCTGCAGCAAGATCATCGACTACGAGGACATCGACAAGGCCTACGAAGACGACGGCCGCACAGTGATCCTGACCCGGGAGGAACTGAAGTCCATCCCCGCGGAGAACAGCCACGAGATCGACGTCGTGCAGTTCGTCCCGGCGGACCAGCTCGATCCCATCATGTTCGAGAAGAGCTACTACCTGGAACCGGACTCCAAGTCGCCCAAGGCCTATGTGCTGTTGCGCCGGGCCCTCGAGGACACCGACCGGGTGGCTATCGTTCAGTTTGCACTGCGGGAAAAGACCAGGCTGGGGGCCCTGCGGATCCGCGGCGACATCCTGATGCTGCAGTCGCTGCTCTGGGCCGACGAAGTGCGCGAGGCCAGCTTCCCGGCCCTCGAAACCTCGATCCGCATCTCCGCCCAGGAACGCGAAATGTCCGCCGCCCTGGTGGATTCGATGGCCGCGGACTTTGACCCCGAACAGTTCACGGACGACTACCAGCTCCAGCTCCGCCAGCTCATCGACGCGAAGCTGGAGAAGGGGGAGTCCCTGGACACCGAAGAAACGTTTGGCGCCGCCGCTGCCGAAACCGGCACCGGCGAAGTGATTGACCTGATGGAGGCCCTCAAACGGAGCCTGGAGAAGAAACGCGGAGGTGGGCCGGCGGCCGCCGGGAGCGGGTCGAAGGCCGCGGTCGAGGCGCCGGCCAAGGCACCGGCCCGGGCCGCCTCCAAGGCTGCCGCCACGAAGACCGGAACAGGCGGCGCCACTGAAAGCAGCGGCGGCGAAAGCAGGACCGCCACCGCGAAAGGCGCGGCGCCTAAGGCGGCTCCCAAAGCGACGCCGTCCAAGACCACGGCGGCAAGGGCGCGCAAGGGCGCCTGAGGCCGTGGACGGGGATGCCGCGGCCATCAGACTCAGGAGTTCCGCAGGGCGGAGATGAGCTCGCTCTTCTTCTTGGCCGAGTAGCCCTTGAGGCCGATCTCTTTGGCCCGTTCCTTGAGCTGAGGGACCGTCCAGTCCTCGTAGTCCCCGGCCTTGCCGCCCTTGCGGCCCACCGCGGACCGGCCGCGCTTCGCCGCCGCATTGGAGATCCGGGCGGCCTTCTGTTTTGATGCGCCGTCCTCGACCAGCTTCTCGTAGAGCTCGGGGTCCTTGATGCTCGGGCTCTCTGAACCGCGGGGTTCGCCCTTCTTCGTCGGCATGGCTACCGCCCCCGGGTCTCGTCAGCGGCCGGTCCGGCGGCGATCTCCATGAACGGCGGCCGCCGGCGTCGGGTGGCCGGCGCGGTTACCTCCGCCCCGATGCTCTTCTGTACGCGTGTCACGCGATCATCTCCTTCGGCTGGGAACCATTCCGCGACGGCCCGCGGACGCTGCCGCCGCGGATTCCAAACTAGCCGCGCCGCCGGGCGGTGACAAGCACTTACTAAGCCCACTGACAAAAATCGCGAATAGCGCACAGGGCCCCGGCGATGCCCGGGAACACGAAGGCCCGGCGCGCCCCCTCGTCGGGGGCGGCCGGGCCTTCTGATGCTGCTTGTTACTGCCGGGTGTCCGGGCGCGGGCGCCGGACGGTGCGGCTATTCGGCGTCGTGATCCGTCTCAAGGATCTGCACGAGGCGATCCAGGGCGGCGTCGGCGCCTTCGCCCTCGGCACGCAACACCACAACCTCGCCGTGCGAAGCGCCCAGGCTCATCAGCGACAGGATGCTGGCGGCGTCCATGGCCTCGTCCTCCGGCTCGCCCAGGCGGGCGATCGTGATCTCGAGGTGGTCGAACTCGCCCGCAGCCTCGGCGAAGATGGCGGCCGGGCGGGCGTGCAGCCCGACGCGGCTGGCAATGGTGGCGTTACGTTCGGTCATTTCTGCTCCTTGATGTCAGCTTAGGTGTTTATCAGCTGTGAATATCTGCTTGGAAAGTCGCCTTGGACTGGCTTAGGCGGCTACGGGAACCGTTTCCACCGTATCAACCGGCTTCTTAACTGCCCAGCGCTTGAGCCCGATCACGGCGAAGGCACTCACGACCGTACCGGCTGCGATCGCGACGACGAACCACAGGAAGGGATCGATCGCGAAGAAGACGAAGATTCCGCCGTGCGGGGCCTTCGATCCCACCCCTGCTGCCATCGAGATGGCACCGGTCACGGCGCCGCCAAGCATGCTGGCGGGGATGACGCGGAGCGGGTCGGCGGCGGCGAAGGGGATGGCGCCTTCGGAGATGAACGAGGCTCCCAGCAGCCAGGCGGCCTTGCCGTTTTCCTGTTCCGCCAGGCTGAAGAGTCGCTTGTTCAGCACGGTCGAGGCCAGCGCCATGGCCAGCGGCGGGACCATGCCGGAGGCCATGACGGCCGCCATGATCTGCCACGGGGCCTGGTTGGTGATGGACGCCGCGCCCAGGCCGGCGACGGCGAAGGAGTAGGCCACCTTGTTGACCGGACCGCCGAGGTCGAAGCACATCATCAGGCCCAGGACAATGCCCAGGGCGATGGCGCTGGCGCCGGTCAGGCCGGCCAGGAAGTTGTTGAGCCCGGTGGTGACGGCGGCGACGTACCTGCCGAGGAACACGAACAGAATGCCCGATGCCACGAGCGACGCCACGAGCGGGATGATAACCACCGGCATCAGGCCGCGCAGCCAGCGGGGCACATTGAGCTTGCCGATCGAATGCGCCACGTAGCCGGCGAGCAGGCCGCCCACAATGCCGCCGAGGAAGCCTGCGCCCATGAAGACGGCAACGGCGCCGGACACGAAGCCCGGGGCGATACCGGGCCGGTCAGCGATGCCGTAGGCGATGTAGCCGGCCAGTGCGGGCACGAGGAAGCCCAGGGACAGGGCACCGATCTTGAAGAACACGGCACCCAGGTACGCGCCCAGCGGGCCCCACGCCAGGTCCGGGTACACGGTGGGCAGATTGAAGAGGCTGTTCTCTGCCAGGATCTTGTCCGCGAAGCCGGTGATGGTGTAGCCGCCCAGCAGGAAGCCGAGGGCGATCAGCAGACCGCCGCCTGCCACGAACGGGATCATGTAGCTGACACCTGTGAGCAGCGCCTTCTTCAGCTTCGTGCCGATGTGCTCGCCCTTTTCCTCGGCCTCGTGTTCGGCCTGTTCCTCGGCGCCGAAGTGGGGCACACGGCGGGCATGCGGGTTGTCCGCGGCGGCGAGTGCTTCCGCGACCATCTTGTCCGGTTCGTCGATGCCGCGCTTGACCGGTGCGTTGATCACCGGCATGCCGGCGAAGCGCTCCTTGCCGCGCACGTCCACGTCCACCGCGAAGATCACGGCGTCGGCGGCGGCGATCACGGCGGGGTCAAGGGCCTTGGCGCCGGAGGCCCCCTGGGTTTCCACCTGCAGGTCCACACCGACTTCCTTGGCCGCGGCGACGAGCGAGTCGGCGGCCATATAGGTGTGCGCGATCCCGGTGGGGCACGCGGTGACGGCGACCAGGCGCTTGGGGCCCTTGGCCTTCGCGGCAGCGGTGCTTTCCCCGGCCGTGCCAGCGGCGGCAGCGGCCGGCGCGGCAGCGGCCGGCGCGGCAGCGGCGTGGGCGGAAGGCTTGTCCGCCAGTGCGGCTTCGACGAGCTCGACGATCTCCGCCGGGGAGGTCGCCGCGCGCAGGCTGGCCGTGAAGTCCTTCTTGATCAGTGACCGTGCCAGCTTCGACAGCAGCTTCAGGTGCTCCTGGTCCGCGCCCTCAGGCGCGGCAATGAAGAAGATCAGGTCCGCGGGGCCGTCCTTGGCGCCGAAGTCGACCGGCTGGGACAGCCGCGCCATCGCCAGGGTGGCCTCGGTGACCGCCGTCGAGCGGCAGTGCGGGATTGCGATGCCACCAGGGACACCCGTGGCGGTCTTGGACTCCCGGGCGAAGGCGTCGGCGAAGAGGCCTTCAACCTCGGTGGCGCGTCCGTTGGCCGCAACCCTGCCTGCCAGGTGCCGGATCACGTCCTCGGGCGAGCTGCCCAGATTCTGGTCGAGCTCGACCAGTTCGGTAGTAATGAGCTGTGTCACTGTCAATCCTTCCGGAGGGCCGTGATGGTTACGGCATCAGGGGTGGTTTGGTTGACTGCCGGGACAGTGGAGCCAGGCAGGGAAGCGGCGGCGGCACCATGGGCCACCGCCTGACGGAGGCAATCGGCCGGGGCGGCGCCCTGGCTGGAGGCGAGCAGGTATCCGGCCAGCGAGGAATCGCCGGCGCCGACAGTGCTGACCGCGGTGACCGGCGGATGCGTGGCAAGCCACGCGCCGTCGGCCGTCACAAGAACGGCACCCTTGGAGCCGAGGGTGGCCAGTACGGCACCCACGCCGGAGCGCACGACGGCGGCGGCGGCTGCTGCTGCAGCCTCCGGGTCCGCTTCGAGTTCCTCGGCGGATTTGTGCGTGGCGAAGCCGGCTGCCGCAGCCAATTCCGCCAGTTCCTCGGCGTTGGGTTTCAAGAGGTCCGGCTTTCCCGAGGCGTCGCCGGAGACCGCTGCGGCGAGAGGTTCGCCGGAGGAGTCGACGGCGACCCGGGGTGCGGCCTCGCCATCAAACAGGGAACGCAGCCGCCGGGTGACGGTCGCGTAGAAGTCGGCCGGAACTCCGGGTGGGAGCGAGCCGGCTAGGACAACCCAGGCGGCACCGCGGGCGTGGTCCAGCAACAGGCTGATCAGGGCCTCCTGCTGGTCCTCGCTGAGGACCGGTCCGGGTTCGTTGATCTTGGTGGTGATGCCGCCGGGCTCGGTGAGGGCCACGTTGCTGCGCAGCGGTTCGCCGATCGGGAGGGCAGCGAACGGCACCTCAGTATCCCGCAGCCCGGCGAGGACGGGATCGGCCTCGGCGCCGGGAAGGACGGCGATGGTTTTGAGCCCGGAGGCCACGAGGGCGCGGGAGACATTGACTCCCTTGCCGCCGGATTCCTGGCGGACGGAGACGGCCCGCTGTACTTCCCCGCGGAGGAGGGGGCCGGGCAGCGCCACGGTGCGGTCCAGGCTGGGGTTGGCGGTGAGGGTGACAATCACGCGACCACCACCTCCACTCCGGCTTCCGCAAGGGCGTCGGCGAGTTCCCGGCTAGGTTGCGTGTCTGTGATCACGGTGTCCAGATCTTTCAACGAGGCGAACTGGACCAGCGTCTCTGCATCCAGCTTGGAGGAATCAGCCAGCACCACAATGCGGCGCGCTGATTGGACGAAGGCCGCCTTGACGGCGGCTTCTTCAGGATCGGGTGTGCTCAGCCCGAAGGCTGCATGGATGCCGTTGGTGCCGATGAACGCGATGTCCGGCCGGATCCGGCGCGCGGCCTCCACCGTGGACTGGCCGACCGCGGCCTGGGTCAGCCCGCGGACCTTGCCGCCGAGCAGGTGCAGGGCGATGCCCGGTTCGCCGGACAGCCGGGAGGCGATGGGCAGGGAGTGGGTGATGACGACGAGTTCGGCCTCGGGCCCAGTCGCCGGGAGGCTGCCCGTTGCGGCGGCCCCGGCGGCCCGGGCGGCCAGGAGTTCGGCGAGGGCCTCCGTGGTGGAGCCGGCGTCGATCAGGATGCTGCCGCTGAGGCTCTGGGGAATCAGGGCCAGGGCGGCCTCGGCGATGCGGGTCTTTTCGGGCTGCCGCTGCACGGTCCGCTCCAGGATGCTTTCTTCCGTGGTGCTGAAGCGGTCCGGGGAGACCGCGCCGCCGTGCACCCGGCGGACGCTGCCGGCCGCTTCCAGGGCGGCGAGGTCCCGGCGGATGGTTTCGGTGGTGATGCTGAAGCGCTCGGCCAGGTCAGTGACGCTGGCCCGGCCGCTGGCGTAGATGAGCCCCACGATCAGCTGCTGGCGTTCTTCGGCGAACACTTACCCTCCATTGCGTACTGCGTCTGACTTGGTTCTTGTTCTGCGTTCCCGGGGCTTCAGTGACTCCCATCACATGAAGTGGAATTGTTTGACTTTATCTTTGTTCTTGTTGGTTTGTCAATGAAAAACAACATGAACGCAGAAGTGGTGCGTGGGCCCCCGCGGGACATGTCCAGTGCTCGCGCCGAGGGATGGGCAGGATGGGACTATGTCCGTTGCTCGCGCCGGGGGTTGGGCATGTGCTGCGCTCGGGCCGGGTTCCGGGGGACATGTCCGGTGATGGTGTCGGGGATTGGACGTGTGCGCTCTGGGCTGACGTTCGGGCGTGTGCTGCGCTCGGGCTGGGCCTGCGAGCGGGAGATCCGGGGGACATGTCCAGTGCTCGCGCCGGGGAGTGGGCATCTTGGGTATATGTCCGTTGCTCGCGCCGGGGGTTGGGCATGTGCTGCGCTCGGGCCGGGCTCCGGGGGGCATGTCCAGTGGTGGTGTCGAGGATTG
>NZ_FNJS01000004.1:65303-247027 GCF_900104405.1 Arthrobacter sp. ok909
TTGGGTATATGTCCGTTGCTCGCGCCGGGGGTTGGGCATGTGCTGCGCTCGGGCCGGGCTCCGGGGGGCATGTCCAGTGGTGGTGTCGAGGATTGGGCGTGTGCGCTCTGGACTGACGTTCGGGGTTGGCCTGGGAGCGGGAGATCCGGGGGACATGTCCAGTGCTCGCGCCGGGGAGTGGGCAATTTGGGTATATGTCCGTTGCTCGCGCCGGGGAGTGGGCAATTTGGGTATATGTCCGTTGCTCGCGCCGGGGGTTGGGCATGTGCTGCGCTCGGGCCGGGCTCCGGGGGGCATGTCCAGTGGTGGTGTCGAGGATTGGGCGTGTGCGCTCTGGACTGACGTTCGGGGTTGGCCTGGGAGCGGGAGATCCGGGGGACATGTCCAGTGCTCGCGCCGGGGAGTGGGCAATTTGGGTATATGTCCGTTGCTCGCGCCGGGGAGTGGGCAATTTGGGTATATGTCCGTTGCTCGCGCCGGGGGTTGGGCATGTGCTGCGCTCGGGTTGGCCTGCGGGCGGGAGATCCGCGGGACATGTCCAGTGGTGGCGCCGAGGATTGGGCATGTGCGGTCTGGGTGGCTGCTTGGGGGGAAACATGGCGGAAGCCGGGCCCGACTTTGAAGTCCGGCCCGGCTTCCCGGTCGTTGGATTCCGTGCCTTGCAGGCTGCGCGGGTAGGGCTCAGATGCCGGCGTCGCGGCTCTCATTGCGGGTGATGGTCTCGCCGGTGTTGGGGTCCACTACCGTGCGGCTTTCGCTGACGCGGCGGGTGCGGCCGCGTCCGGGGGAGGCGAGGACGAGTGATGCGATGAGTCCGATAACTCCCACCACCATCAGGATGTAGCCGATCATGGCCTGGTTCACATTGGGGATCAGTCCCGGGGTGACGGCCCAGGCGAGGATGGCGCCGAGGGCGATGAGGAAGATTGCGGAACCGATTCTCATGAAGTGCTCCTTGGTGCCCTGTGGGGCGGATGGGGAATGATAAGCATGCTGTCCAGCGTCACGCTACAACCCCGCCCGGGCTGTTTCAATGAAGCGCAGTCCGCGTCGCCGGGAATTTTCCGCACCGTTTCCGGACCGCCGCGCCGCTTTCGGGAGGCCGCCCCGCGGATCCGGGGTGCGAGAATCCGGTTCCGTAGTAGAATCCCCGGCAGGGCCAGGTCTCCGAGCAAGTGTCGGCCCCGATCCTCAGGAGCGGACCCCGCGCCCGGAGCGCGCGGCAGGTCTGGATAGGCTGAGCCCATGGAGACGGTCGTCTGGTCAAAGCCCGAACACGAACGCGCCGGCACGCCGTTGCTGGTGATGCTGCACGGCTACGGCACGGACGAATCCCGCATGGCCAAGCTGTTCGGTTCCCTGCCGCCGGAGTTTAGCTGCGCCGCCCTGCGCGGGCCCAAGGGTATCGGCGACCACTACGGCTGGTTCCTCCTGGACTACTTCCTCACGCATGACTTTGCCGACGTCATCGCCTCCACGAACTCGGTGTTCGCGTGGATCGAGTCGGTCAAGGCCCGGCACAGCAGTGTCAGCCTGCTCGGATTTTCGCAGGGCATGGCCATGGCCAGCACGCTTCTGCGGCTCCGGCCGGAACAGTTCCGCGCGGTCGTGGGCCTCTCGGGCTTTGTCCTGGACAACGAACTCCTGGCCATGAGCGAATCCTTCACCTCCCGGCCACCGTTCTTTTGGGGCCGGGACAGGGGCGACGTCGTCATCAACGACGCCGCCACGGAGCACACCGAGGAGTGGCTCCACCGGAACACCCAGCTCACGGCCCGGACCTACCCCGGCATGGGCCATTCGATTTCGAAGGCGGAGCTCGTGGATGTCAGCGCGTTCCTGCGCCACTACGTCCTGCGCTGACCGGACCGCTGACCTGCGCTGACCGGGCCGCTGACCATCCGCCGGGCAGCCTGGATCGTCCACTTGCATGCCAAATTTGTAAGCGTTTACAATCGACCTCGGCCATGAAGACCGGGCCCACTACTTCAGGGGGAAGAAAGGGCTGAGCCCGTGCCGCAGGCCAAGACCTCGCGCGTGACCATCCAGGACGTCGCCGCGCTCTCCGGGCTCTCCATCTGCACCGTCTCCCGTGCGCTCCGGCAGCTTCCCAACGTCTCCGAACACGCCAGGGCGCGGGTCAATGCCGCGGCGGCCCAGCTCGGCTACAAAGCCTCGTCCGCAGCATCCCGGCTCGCCGGCGGCAGCACCGGCTCGGTGGCCATCATCGCCCCGACCGCCACGGCCTGGTTCTTTGCCCGGGCTGTGGAAGCTGCCGAGGAAGTTCTTGCCGACGGCGGCTATGACACCGTCCTGATCAGCCTCCGGAACCGGCCCACCGTGCAGCAGAAACTCTTCGGCGACCTCGCCGGCCTGGCGCAGCGCGTGGACGGCGTCCTGCTGCTCAACATTGCCCTCGGTGAGGCCGAAATGGCCGCGCTCGCTGCATCGGGCCTCGCCGTGGCCAGCGTCGGGATGCACGACGTCCCGTGGGACAACGTGGGCGTCGACAACGAGGAGGCCGCCCGCGCGGCCACGAACCACCTGCTGGGACTGGGCCACACGGACCTTGCCATCCTCGCCGGCAGCGAAACCGGCGCGCCCTCCCTCGTGACCGCCAGCGAACGGCGCAGGGGCTTCGAACTGGCCCTTTCCGACCACGGCCTCACAGCCGATCCTCACCTTGTGGTCGACGCCGGATCCAGCATCGGGGGCGGCCGGCTGGCCATGGTGGAGCTCATGGAGAACCGCCGTATGCCGTCCGCGATCTTCGCCGGCTGCGACGAAACCGCATTCGGCGCGCTCATGGCCTTGCGGGAGTTCGGTTTGTCAGCGCCGGAAAACGTGTCCATCATAGGAATAGACGATCATCAGATGAGTTGGTTCCTGGGCCTGACCACAATGGCCCAGCCCGTGGCCGACCAGGGCGCTTTCGCGGCCAGCCTGCTGATTGACAGACTTCATCGCTCGGGCCTCCCCAATCCGCCACCGGCAGGGCCGCCGTCGAGCCATCTGCTGGAAACGAAACTGGTAGAACGCACGAGCACAATCCCCCGCTGAACCGGCTGAACCGGCTGAACCGGCTGAACCGGCTGAACCGGCTGAACCCAAGTCAACCGGATGGCTCCCGGCGCCGAGCCCTCAGCAGAGCACCACGGGCAGCGGCCGCCCTGGTCGCACCGAATGACCTCAACATCCGGTCTCAGCCAACGCCCGTGAACCGGGCACCTCAAAGAGTTTTGAACAACACCGTCTTGCATGCCCGCCGTCTGAAAGGACTTTGACCCATGACTTCAGTTCCCGATACCTCCGGCCTCGCCGGTGCGCTTTCCGGCGCTTCCGCCATTCTTTTTGACCTCGACGGCGTCCTGACGCCCACCGCGGTGGTGCACGAGCATGCCTGGCAACAGCTTTTCGACGGTTTCCTGGCCTCGGTTCCCGACGCCGCCCCGTACCGGGAGAGCGACTACTTCGACCACATCGACGGCAAGCCGCGGTTCGACGGCGTCCGGGACTTCCTGGCCTCCCGCGGGATTGTGCTGCCCGAGGGGCCGGCGGACGACGATCCCGACCACGACACCGTTCACGGACTCGGCAACCGCAAGAACAAGGTCTTCAACGACATCGTCGAAGCCGGCGGAGTCCAGCCGTACGAGGGCTCCGTCCGCTTCGTCGACGCCGCACTGGCCCGCGGGCTCAAGCTCGCCGTCGTCTCCTCCTCCCGCAACGCCCCGGCCGTGCTCAAGGCAGCCGGATTGTCCGATTACTTCCCGGTGGTGGTCGACGGCGTCGTCGCGGTCACCGAGGGCCTGCCCGGCAAGCCCAGCCCGGCCACCTACGAATACGCCGCGCGCCTCCTGGGACTGCCGAGCGATCAGTGCGTCGTGGTGGAGGACGCCGTCTCCGGCGTCCAGGCCGGCAGCGCGGGAAACTTCCGCTCAGTGATCGGCGTCGACCGCGGCGCCGGCCGGCAGACCCTGCTCGACGCCGGCGCCACGGTAGTGGTCAACGACCTCGCCGAACTGCTCTAGCCCGGCGCCCGTTCCCGGCCGCCCCGCACCGCCTGCCCGCAGCAACCTCCCGCACCGTTCACCCCCGAAGGAACCCCTCAACCATGGCTCTCATCACCTCGGACCGCGCCCGGTTCCCCAACGATCCCTGGCAGCTGATCGAGACCGTCCACCTTCCCGGCAATGCCGGCACCCTGGAGACCCTGTTCAGCCTGGGCAACGGGCATCTGGGGATCCGCGGCGCGCACTGGGCCGCCGCCGACGCCGAGCTTCCCGGCAGCTTCATCAACGGCTTCCACGAGACCTGGGACATCAAGCATGCGGAGAACGCCTACGGGTTCGCCCGGACCGGGCAGCGGATCCTGTACGTCCCGGATGCCAACAACTTCACCGTGATCATCGACGGCGAGCCGCTGAGCCTGGAGGAGTCCACGGTGCTGGACTACCGCCGCAGCGTGGACTTCGCCACCGGCCTCTATGAATGCCGGATCACGTGGCAGTGCCGCTCCGGCGCCACCGTGACCACCACCGAGCGCCGCGCCGTCGGCTACGCATCGCGCGGCGCGCTGGGCATCAGCCTCGAGGTGGCGGCCGACCGTGACATCTCCGCGGATGTGACGTCCTCGGTGATCAACCGCCAGGACCAGCCGGTGGAGGACCACTCCGCTCACGACCCGCGCCGTGCCGGCCGCCACGCCGGGCGGGTGCTGCTGCCGTTGCGGCTCGACGGCGGCGACGGTTCCCTGCGCCTGTCCTGGGAGGCCGCGGAATCCAAGCAGCGGCTCGGGATGGCCGTGGATCACTGGACCTCGGCCGGGGTGCAGCCGTTCGACACCCTGGTGGACCAGGACGACAGCAGCGTCCGCTACGTGCTCGCCGTCAGCGCGGATGAGCCGTTCGTGCTGGAGAAGAGCGTCAGCTACGCCGTGGGCCAGGCCGCCGAGGACCTCGCGGATAACGCCGAAGCCGGCCTCAAGCCGGTCAGCGAGATTTTCGCCCAGAGCGAGGCCCACTACCGCGCCTACTGGACGACGAGCGACATCGTGGTGGTGGGTCAGACCGAGCTTCAGCAGGCCGTCCGCTGGAACCTGTTCCAGCTCGCCCAGGCCACAGCCTGCGCCGATGTGGCCGGCATCCCGGCCAAGGGAGTGTCCGGTTCCGGCTATGAGGGCCACTACTTCTGGGACCAGGAGGTGTACCTGCTGCCTTACCTGACCTACACCAACCCAGGCAACGCCCGCCAGGTCCTGGAATTCCGCCACGACCTCCTGCCCGAGGCCAAGATCCGGGCCAAGGAGCTCAGCGTCGACGGCGCCCTGTTCCCCTGGCGGACCATCAACGGCCTCGAAGCCAGCGCCTACTACGCGGCCGGGACCGCCCAGTTCCACATCGCCGCCGCAATCGCCTTCGCGACCAACCGGTACATCTGGGCCAGCGGGGACCGGACATTCCAGGAAACCCTCGGCGCCGAACTGCTGATCGAAACCGCCCGGATGTGGGTGTCCCTGGGCTTCTTCGGCAAGGACGGGCTCTTCCACATCCACGGCGTCACCGGCCCGGACGAATACACCGCGGTGGTCAACGACAACCTCTACACCAACGTCATGGCCCGCTTTAACCTCCGTGCCGCCGCCGCCCTGGACCACCCCGAGATCGGCGACGCCGAACGCGAGCTCTGGGAACAGGCCGCGAACCGGATGCAGCTGCCCTACGACGAGGACCTTCAGGTCCACTCCCAGGACAACGACTTCATGACCCTGGAGCCGTGGGACTGGACCACGCCCCGGTCCAAGTACCCGCTCCTGCTGCACTTCCACCCGCTGGTGATCTACCGGCACCAGGTCCTGAAACAGGCCGACACCGTGCTGGCCATGTTCCTGCAGTGGCAGGACTTCACGGCAGAGGAAAAGCGCCGCGCCTTCGATTTCTACGACCCCATCACCACCGGCGACTCCACCCTGTCCGCCTGCGTCCAGGGCATCATGGCCGCCGAGGTCGGCTACGGCAACGCCGCGCTGGACCACTTCACCCACGCCCTCTTCATCGACCTCGACGACACCCACGGCAACACGATCGACGGGGTGCACATCGCCTCCACCGGCGGCGTATGGAGCTCGCTGGTCAGCGGCTTCGCCGGCCTGCGGGACCAGGGCGCCGTGCCGTACTTCGACCCGCGTCTGCCCGCCGAATGGGACGGACTCGAGTTCCACCTGAAAATCCAGGGCCGCCTCCTGCACGTCGGGCTCGAACAGGGCTCCATCACCCTGACCGTCCGCGACGGCGCACCGCTGGAGGTCGACGTGCGCGGGGAACTGCTCACCGTGGGCGCCGACCCGGTCCGGGTTCCGCTCGCCCCGGTCGCGGCCCCCGAACCCACCATCTTCCCCAGCGGCCTCCCGACGGCGTCGATCCCGGTGGTGCGGGCCGCGGTCTGAGCCGCCGCCGCCGCCCGGGCGGTGCGCCCGGGTGGCGTTGCGCCGCCGTGCCGTGAGCGTCGGCTCTCGCGGAATAGTCAGCGCGGCATCGGGGTTGCCGCCTAACGGGACCGGTTCTGCTCATGAGGCAGGCTGGCCCCGTGCACTGGGCGGAGACCGACGCCGGCGCCGTACCGGCGCCCCGACGGCCTGCGCCTGATTCGGCTCGACTAGCCACGAAACGGAGATGGTGGATCAATGACTGCCTACAAGACAGTGAACCCCGCAACCGGAGAAACGCTGAAGGAATTCCCGGCTGCAACCGCAGCCGAGGTGGAGCAGGCGCTCGCCGCCTCGCACGAGGCCTTCCGCGCCTGGCGCTCCGGCCCCGCCGAAGACAGGGCGAAGATTCTGGCGCGCGTCGCCGAGCTGTACCTGGAACGCCAGGACGAACTCGCCCGGCTGATCAGCACCGAAATGGGCAAGCCGCTGGCCCAGTCCCGCGGTGAAGTGAAGCTTGTTGCCGATATCTTTTCCTACTACGCCACCGAGGGCCCCGGATTCCTCAAGGACGAGCCGCTGAACGTCAGGGGCGGCGGCGAGGCCGTGGTCCGCTCCGCTCCGGTGGGACCGCTGCTGGGCATCATGCCGTGGAATTACCCCTACTACCAGGTGGCACGGTTCGCCGCTCCGAACCTGGTTCTTGGCAACACGATCCTGCTCAAGCACGCCGGAAGCTGCCCGCAGTCCGCCCTGGCAATCGAACAGATCTTCAAAGACGCCGGTCTCCCGGACGGCGCCTACATCAACCTGTTCCTGACCAACGAGCAGGTCGCGGAAATCATCGCGGATGACCGTCTCCAGGGTGTATCGCTCACCGGGAGCGAGCGGGCCGGTTCCGCTGTCGCCGAGGTGGCCGGGCGGAGCCTGAAAAAGTATGTCCTGGAACTTGGCGGCAGTGACCCGTTCATCGTGCTTGATTCCGAGGACCTGGACGCCACCGTCAAGGCGGCTGTCGGCGGCCGCATGGGTAACGCCGGGCAGGCCTGCACGGCGTCCAAGCGGTTCATTGTGGTGGAAGACCTGTACGACGCCTTTGTGGAGAAGTTCACGGCGCGCATGGCCAGGATCAAGCCGGGAGACCCGCTGCAGGCCGACACGACGTTCGGCCCCCTGTCCTCCCAAAGCGCTGCCGACGGCCTCGTTGAGCAGATCCAGGATCCCGTGGACAAGGGCGCCAGCCTCCGGACGGGCGGACACCACGTGGACGGTCCGGGAGCGTTCGTTGAACCGACCGTTCTGACCGACGTGA
This sequence comes from Arthrobacter sp. ok909, assembly GCF_900104405.1. Classification (NCBI taxonomy): domain Bacteria; kingdom Bacillati; phylum Actinomycetota; class Actinomycetes; order Micrococcales; family Micrococcaceae; genus Arthrobacter; species Arthrobacter sp. ok909. The sequence goes on from NZ_FNJS01000004.1 coordinate 73,040, forward strand.
CGCCGGACATGCGCGCGTTCTCCGAGGAACTCTTCGGTCCCGCCGCGGTCATCTACAAGGTGGCGAATGCGGCCGAGGCGATCGAACTGGCCAACGGCTCCCCGTACGGCCTGGGCGGCTCGGTGTTCAGCGCCGACGTGGCCAGGGCCCAGGAGGTCGCGGACCAGCTGGATACCGGCATGGTGTTCATCAACTCGGTGGCCCAGACCCAGGCGGACCTGCCGTTCGGGGGCGTCAAGCGCTCCGGCGTCGGCCGTGAACTGGGCCGGTTCGGCATGGACGAGTTCGTCAACAAGAAGCTCATCCGCACTCCGCGCTAGCCACCCGGACCGTCCGCCGCCGGCGGGGCCGGGGCTGAGTCTGCCCGGCGCGTGCCCTAGTGTTAAGTGAACTTACTTTTACGGTTCCGACGAGAGGCGATCATGGCCAAGCGCAGCAACCCGGCAATGAAGATTGCCCAGGAAACAGCCCACAGCGCGATGTTCGACGCCGCCGGTCAGCCCCGGCCGGGCCTTCACAACGTGCTCCTTCGCGCTGTTGAAGTCCAGCGCCCGCTGGTGCTGGCCAATATCCGCAGGCTCCATCGCAGGCACCCGCAGGCCTCGTCGGCGCAGCTCGCCGCGATCCTGGAACGTGATTACCTGCTGGCCGTCACCGGTGGCGGGGCGCTGGTCGGCGGAGCGGCTGTGATCCCGGGCGTCGGGACCGCGGCAGCACTGGGACTCTCAGCCGCGGCGGCCGTCGGCTTCCTGGAGGCTACCGCACTGTACTCCACGGCGCTGGCCGAACTGCACGGCGTGCGGATGGTGGATCCGGACCGGGCGAGCACGCTCGTCATGGCTATCATGCTGGGCGAGGAAGGCACGGAGCTGTTGAGCTCGCTGAGCGGACAGGCAGCCGGCCGGGGCAACGGCCCGTCCCAGGCCTGGACCGCCGCCTTCACCCGGCGCGTTCCCCTCGCCGGCTTCGGCACCGTACGCGAGCGGATCCAGACGATGTTCCTGCGCTCCCTGCTGAAGAAGCAGGGCACGGCCTGGTTGGGCCGTGCCCTGCCCTTCGGCGTCGGCGCCGTCGTGGGCGGCGTCGGCAACCGGCTGATGGCCCGCGCGGTCGTCGCCAACGCCAAGGAAGCGTTCGGTCCCATACCGGACACGATTCCGGGAGAACTGCGGGCCCTGGCGCAAACGTCCGGGCCGGCCGCGCTGTACGAGGCGCCGGACGATGACCGGGACACGCCGCCGGACAGCGGCGCCCGGAACGTCTCAGCGAAGGCTTCAACGAAGGATGGCGGCACGTTTTGGATCTGAACGCTGACCTGGGGGAGTCCTTCGGGACCTGGACCATGGGTGACGACGCCGCCATGTTCCCGCTTGTCACGAGCGCCAGCGTGGCCTGCGGCCTGCACGCCGGCGACCCCGTGACCATGCTGGACACCTGCCGGGCCGCGTACGAGCTCGACGTCCGGGTGGGGGCCCACATCGGCTACCCGGACCTGCCCGGGTTCGGCCTCCGCGCCCTGGACATGACCTTCGATGATCTCTTCGGTGCCGTGCTGTACCAGCTCGGCGCCCTCGACGGAGTGGCGCACGCGGTCGGCGCCTCGGTGGACTACGTCAAGATGCACGGGGCGCTGTATGACCGCACCGTGCGCGACGCCGAGCAGTCGTCCGCCGTGATCGCCGCAATCCAGGCCTATGATCCCGGACTGCCCGTTCTCGGCTTCCCGGGCTCCGCCCTGCTGGGCATCGCCAAGGAAGCCGGCCACCCCGTGTTCTCCGAAGCCTTCGCCGACCGCGCCTACCTCCCGGACGGCGCCCTCGTGCCGCGCTCACAGGACGGTGCCGTGCTGGACGACGCCGGCCGGATCGCCGAGCGGGCGGTGCGCCTGGCAACGACGGGCGAAGTCGAGGCCGTCGACGGCACCGTGCTCCGGTTGGCGCCGGACTCGCTGTGCCTGCACGGCGACACGCCGGGATCCCTGGCCGCAGCCACCGCGGTGCGTGCGGCGCTGGAGGCGGCCGGCGTCGAACTGGAGAGTTTCGCCTGAACAGCAAGCCCTGAACAGTGAGCCCTGAACAGCGAGCCCTGAACAGCAAGCCCTGGACAGCGAGCCTGAGCGGGAAGCTTCCCACCACGTGCCGTGACCCGCGGCGCAGGGCGGGCAGCTCCCGCCCGACACCGCTCTGGCGGTGCCGCCCAGTGTCCTAAGGCCCTATCCGGGCCAGATGCCGCACCCTAGCTTGAGGGCATGACTGCCGGAGGCTCCGCGGGGTTGGACGGACCCGCCTCGGATGCAATGTTGAAGCTGGGCCGATTCTTCACGAAATGGGACCAGACGGACGACGGCAGGGCGGTGTTCCGGGAGGGCGGCCGCAAGGGCGACATTTTCTACCGGGACCGCTGGAGCCATGACAAGGTGGTCCGGTCCACCCACGGGGTGAACTGCACCGGCTCCTGCTCGTGGAAGGTGTACGTCAAGGACGGCATCATCACGTGGGAATCGCAGCAGACCGACTACCCCTCCGTGGACCCGGACAGCCCGGAATATGAGCCGCGGGGCTGCCCGCGCGGGGCGGCCTTCTCCTGGTACACCTACTCGCCCACGCGCGTGAGGTTCCCCTATGCCCGGGGTGTCCTCGTGGAGATGTACCGCGAGGCCAAGGCCCGGCTGGGGGACCCGGTGCTGGCCTTTGCCGACGTCGTGGGTGACCCCGAACGGCGCCGCCGCTACCAGCAGGCGCGCGGCAAGGGCGGCCTGGTCCGCGTCTCCTGGCAGGAAGCGATCGAAATCGCCGCCGCCGCGCACGTGAACACCATCAAGGCCTACGGCCCGGACCGCTGTGCCGGCTTCTCGCCCATCCCGGCGATGTCCATGGTCTCGCATGCCGTCGGGACCCGCTTCATCCAGCTGATCGGCGGGGTGATGACGTCCTTCTACGACTGGTACGCCGACCTCCCCGTGGCCAGCCCCCAGGTGTTCGGGGACCAGACCGACGTCCCGGAATCCGGGGACTGGTGGGACGCCCGCTACCTCATGATGTGGGGCTCCAACGTCCCCGTGACCCGAACCCCCGACGCGCACTGGATGGCCGAGGTCCGGTACCGCGGCACCAAGGTGGTGACGGTCAGCCCGGACTATGCGGACAACACCAAGTTCGCCGACGAATGGCTCCCCGCCCAGGCCGGAACGGACGCGGCGCTGGCCATGGCAATGGGGCACGTCATGCTCAAGGAATTCTTCGTCGAACGCGACGTGCCGTTCTTCTCCGACTACGTCCGCCAGTACACCGACCTGCCGTTCCTGGTCCGGCTTGAAAGGCGCGACGACGGCTCCCTCACCCCGTCCAAGTTCCTCACCGCCCGGGACCTCCCGGCCGAAGCCGGGGCTGAGGACGCGGCATTCCGCACCGTGCTGTTCGACAAGAAGACCGGACGCCCGGCGGTCCCCAACGGCTCCATGGGGTTCCGCTACTCCGGCAGCGGCGAGGGCAAATGGAACCTGGACCTCGAAGGGATCGAACCGGCGCTGTCGCTGCTCGAAGTCTCCCGGGCGAGCGCCGAGATCCTGCTGCCGTGCTTCGAGGACGCGGACGGCACCGGCAGCGTGCTGCGGCGCGGGGTGCCCGTCCTGGAGGTGGAGGGCCACCTGGTCACCACCGTGTTCGACCTCATGCTGGCCCAGTACGGGGTGGGCCGCGACGGGCTCCCGGGGGCGTGGGCCGCCGGCTATGACGACGCCGCGACGCCGTACACCCCGGCCTGGCAGGAGGAAATCACCTCCGTCCCGGCGCAGGCGTGCATCCGGGTGGCGCGGGAGTTCGCCCGGAATGCCGAGCAGTCCAAGGGCCGGTCCATGATCATCATGGGCGCCGGAATCTGCCAGTGGTTCCACGGCGACGCCACCTACCGGGCGGTCCTGGCCCTCGTGATGCTGACCGGTTGCATGGGCCGCAACGGAGGCGGCTGGGCGCACTACGTCGGCCAGGAAAAGACGCGCCCCGCCACCGGCTGGGTGTCCCTCGCGAATGCGCTGGACTGGTCCCGGCCGCCGCGGACCATGATCGGCACCGGCTACTGGTACATGCACACGGACCAATGGCGGCAGGACGGCTACTCCGCGGACGCGCTGAAATCCCCGCTCTCCACCGGAAACCTGGACGGCATGCACACCGCGGACGCCCTGGCCCAGTCCGCCCGGCTCGGCTGGATGCCGTTCTACCCGCAGTTCGACCGGAACCCGCTGGACCTCGCGGACGAGGCGGAGGCCGCCGTCGCCGCCGGCACCGCGAAAGACACCCCCGGCTACATCGCCGACGCCCTGAAGAACCGCACCCTCAACCCGGCGATCGAGGACGTCGACGCCCCGGAAAACTGGCCTCGGACCCTCGTGCTGTGGCGCTCCAACCTCTTCGGCTCCTCGGCCAAGGGCAACGAATACTTCCTGCGGAACCTGCTGGGCACCCACAACAACGTCCTGGGCAAGGACCACGGCGAGGGGCTCAAACCCAAGGACGTGAAATGGCACCAGCAGGAGCCGGAAGGAAAACTGGACCTCCTGGTCTCAGCGGACTTCCGGATGACCTCCACCACGCTGCTATCCGACGTCGTGTTCCCGGCCGCCACCTGGTACGAGAAACACGATCTGTCCTCCACCGACATGCACCCCTTCGTGCACGCCTTTACACCCGCGATCGACCCGCCGTGGGAGACCAAAACGGACTTCGACACCTTCCACCTGCTGGCCCGGGAGTTCTCCCTGCAGGCCAAAACCCACCTGGGCGTCCGCCGCGACCTGGTGAGCGTGCCGCTGCAGCACGACACCCCCGGCCAGCTCGCCCAGCCCGGCGGCATCGTGCGGGACTGGCGGGACACGTCCATCCCCGCAGTCCCGGGGCAGAACATGCCCGTTTTTTCCGTGGTGGAGCGGGACTACACCGCCATCGCGGACAAGCTCGCCGCCGTCGGGCCGCTCGCCGACAAACTCGGCTTCACGGTCAAGAACGTCACCTACAAACTCGCCGGCCCGCTGGACCGGCTCAGCCGCTCCAACGGGGTGATGCTCGGCGGTGCCGCGGACGGCCGCCCCGCCATCGACACCGACGCGAAAATGGCCGAGGCCATCCTCGCCTTCTCCGGCACGACCAACGGCGCCCTGGCCGTCCAGGGCTTCAAGGACCTGGAAGCCCGCACCGGCCGGAAACTGGCGGATCTGTCCGAGGGCTCCGAGGAAAAATTCATCACCTTCGCCCAGACCCAGGCCGGCCCGGTTCCGGTGATCACCTCGCCGGAATGGTCCGGCTCCGAGACCGGCGGCCGGCGCTACGCACCCTTCACCATCAACGTGGAGCGGCTCAAGCCGTGGCACACCCTGACCGGGCGGATGCATTTCTTCCTCGACCACGACTGGATGATCGATATCGGCGAGTCCCTGCCGATCTACCGGCCGCCGCTGGACATGCACCGGCTCTTCGGCGAGCCCAAACTCGGCCAGGACGGGAAACTGGAGGTGGTGGTCCGCTACCTGACCCCGCACTCCAAATGGTCCATCCACTCCGAATACCAGGACAACCTGCTGATGCTCTCGCTCTCCCGCGGCGGCCCGACCGTCTGGATGAGCCCGGCCGACGCGGCGGCGATCGAGGTCAAGGACAACGACTGGGTGGAGTGCCTGAACATCAACGGCGTCCTGGTGGCCCGGGCCATCGTCAGCCACCGGATGCCGGCCGGCGTGGTCTATGTGCACCACGCGCAGGAACGCACCATCGACGTGCCCAAGTCCGAGGCCACCGGCCGCCGCGGCGGCATCCACAACTCGGTGACCCGGCTGCTGGTCAAGCCCTCGCACCTGATCGGCGGCTACGCGCAGCTCGCCTACGCGTTCAACTACCTCGGCCCCACCGGAAACCAGCGCGACATGGTGGCCACCGTCCGCCGTCGTTCCCAGGAGGTGCAGTACTGATGCGAGTCATGGCTCAAATGGGCATGGTCATGAACCTGGACAAATGCATCGGCTGCCACACCTGCTCCGTGACCTGCAAGCAGGCGTGGACCAACCGTGCGGGCACCGAATACGTCTGGTTCAACAACGTGGAAACCCGGCCCGGCCAGGGGTATCCGCGCCGCTACGAGGACCAGGAGAAGTGGCGCGGCGGCTGGGTGCTGAACAAGCACGGCAAGCTGGTCCTCAAAGCCGGCGGCCGGGTCAAGAAGCTCTTCGGGATCTTCGCCAGCCCGGTCCAGCCCGAGCTCAAGGACTACTACGAACCGTGGACCTACGACTACAAGACCCTTGTGGACGCGCCCCTGGGCGACGACTTCCCCGTGGCCCGGCCCAAGTCCCTGATCACCGGTGAGGACACCAAGGTCACCTGGTCCGCGAACTGGGACGATGACCTGGGCGGTTCGACGGAAAACGGCCACCTCGACCCGATCGTGGAGAAAGTCCGCCGGGAATCCGAAGACAAGATCAAGTTCGCCTACGAACAGACCTTCATGTTCTACCTGCCGCGGATCTGCGAGCACTGCCTCAACCCGTCCTGCATGGCCTCCTGCCCCTCCGGAGCGATCTACAAGCGCGTGGAGGACGGGATTGTCCTGGTGGACCAGGACAAGTGCCGCGGCTGGCGCCAATGCGTCACGGGCTGCCCCTATAAGAAGATCTATTTCAACCACAAGACCGGCAAGGCCGAGAAGTGCACCTTCTGCTACCCGCGGGTGGAGGTGGGGTTGCCGACGGTCTGCTCGGAGACGTGCGTAGGCCGGTTGCGGTATCTGGGGCTGTTTTTGTACGACGCCGACGCGGTCACCGCGGCGGCCTCGGTGACCGACCCCCGGGAACTGTACGACGCCCAGATGGACGTGCTGCTGGACCCGGATGACCCCGCCGTGCAGGCCGAGGCGCGGGCCCAGGGCATCCCGGAGGACTGGATCGACGCCGCCCGGCGTTCGCCGGTCTACGCACTGGCCAAGGTCTACAAGGTTGCCCTGCCGTTGCACCCCGAGTACCGCACCATGCCGATGGTCTGGTACGTGCCGCCGCTGTCCCCTGTCGTGGACCTGCTGCGGGACCAGGGCCACGACGGCGAGGACGCCGGCAACCTGTTCGGCGCCATCGACGCGCTGCGCATCCCGGTGGAATACCTCGCGGAGCTGTTCACCGCCGGGGACTCGGACCGGGTCACCGCGGTGCTGAAAAAGCTTGCGGCGATGCGCTCCTTCATGCGCGGCATCAGCCTCGGCAACGACCCCGACGACTCCATCCCCGAAGCCGTGGGGATGGACAGCCAGACCATGTACGAGATGTACCGGCTGATGGCGATCGCCAAATATGAGGAGCGCTATGTCATCCCGAAGGCCCACGTCGAGCAGGCGCACGATCTCGAGGAGATGGGCTGCTCGCTCGACTTCGAGGGCGGCCCCGGCATGCAGGATTCCGCCCCGTTCGGCGAGGCCAGCGGCAGGCCCGTCCCGGTAGCGGTGGAAACCTTCAAAGCCCTCCGCGACCGGCAGACCTCCGGCTCCGCGCCCGGCGAAACCACCCTGCGCGGCAGGGTGAACCTGCTCAACTGGGACGGCACCGGAGCACCCTCCGGGCTTTTTCCGGAAAAAGCGCTGTTTCCGGCAAAACCGCCCCCAGCGACACCCGACGGCCCCGCGGACTCCGCCGGCCCCGGAGACCCTGCTCCGGACGGGGACCAGCCATGACCCGCCGCCAGCAGGTCGTCTACCTCGCGGCCGCCTGGTGCCTGTCCTACCCGGACGATGAACTGATCGGCAGGGTGCCGCTGATGCGGGCGGCGCTGGCCGAGTTTCCCGGCGCCACGGCGGACTTCGTCGAGGTCCTGGACCGGCTGGAGGCCACGCCGCCGATCCAGAGCCAGGCCCACTACGTGCGCGAGTTCGACCTCGGCAAGCGCCACGCGCTGCACCTGTCCTACTGGACGGACGGGGACACGCGGCGCCGCGGCGAGGTGCTGGGCAACTTCAAGAAGACCTACCGGCAAAGTGACGTCCTGGTGGACACCCACGGGGAACTGCCCGACTACCTGCCGATGGTCCTGGAATACGCCGCCCTGGTGGACCTCGGGGCCGGACGCGAATTGCTGACCCGCTTCCGGGCGAGCCTGGAGATGCTCCGGTTCGGGCTGCTCCGGGACGAGCTTCCGCACGCCCGGATCCTGCAGGCCGTCTGCGCCACGCTGCCCGGGAAATCGCCCGCGGACGAGCAGGCCGTGATGCGGATGGCCGGCTACGGGCCGCCGACCGAAGCGGTGGGCCTGGACCCGTACGATCCGCGCCTGCTGCCCGTGAAGGGGGCCTGAGATGGACATCCCCGCACGGGACAACACTGCACTGGACATCGTGCTCTGGGGCGTACTGCCCTACGTCATGGTCGTGGTGTTGGTGGGCGGCCTTATCTGGCGCTACAAGTACGACCAGTTCGGCTGGACCACGCGGTCCTCCCAGCTCTACGAGTCCAGGCTGCTGCGGATCGCCTCTCCGCTGTTCCATTTTGGCCTGCTGGCTGTGATCGCGGGTCACTTCTTCGGCCTGGTCATTCCGATGGCGTGGACCCAGGCGGCCGGGATGAGCCAGGAGTTCTACCACTTCAACGCCCTGCTGGTCGGCGGGATCGCCGGAGCGGGAACCCTGGGCGGAATCCTCCTGCTGATCTACCGCCGACGGACCACCGGGCCCGTCTTCATGGCCACCACCAAGAACGACAAAACCATGTATCTGGTACTCACCGCGGCCATTGTGTTCGGGCTGTGGACCACCCTGGCCAGTGTCTTCGAGGGCGAGCACGGGCACAACTACCGCGAGACCGTGGCTCCATGGTTCCGCTCCCTGTTCGTCTTCCAGCCCGACGTCGGAGCCATGGCCGCCGCGCCCTTTTCCTTCCACCTGCACACCCTGGTGGGTATGGCGCTGTTCGTGATCTGGCCGTTCACCCGCCTGGTCCACGCTTTCACGGCGCCGTTCCACTACCTCTTCCGCCCCTACATCGTCTACCGTTCGCGGGACCGGGACACCGGCGGGGCCGGAGCCAAAGGGACAGCCGGCGCCGCCGGCGCCCGCAGCTCCACCGTCGCCACGCGGCGGGGCTGGTCCGCCGTCGGAACCCGGGACCGGGACACCAGGAACCGGTGAACCGGCGCGCGGCTGTCCTGTCGAACTGCGTCACTGTCCTGCATTGCCCACTTGCGTTGCTGATCTGAAAAGGAGCCCACCGTGGCCGGAGCAGTGTCCCCGTCCGTCGCCGCCCCGGCGGGCCGGGCGCTCAATCTGGTGCTGGCCACCTCGACCTCGGTGGTGTGCTTCTGGGCCTGGAACTCCATCGCCACGCTGAGCGCGTTCTACACCCAGCACCTGCACCTCAACCCGGCCGCCACCGGGGTGCTCGTGGCCATGCCCGTCTTCGTCGGCTCGCTCGGGCGGATCGTCGTCGGTGCCCTGACGGACAAGTACGGCGGCCGCGCCATGTTCACGTTTGTCCTGCTGGCCTCCATCGTCCCGATCCTGCTCGTGGCCGTCGGCGGCAGCCTCGACTCGTTCGCGCTGGTGCTGGGTGCCGGGGTGCTGCTGGGGGTCGCCGGAACCGTCTTCGCCGTCGGGATCCCCTTCGTCAGCGCCTGGTACGAGCCCGCCCGGCGGGGTTTCGCCACCGGCGTCTTCGGTGCGGGCATGGGCGGGACGGCCCTGGCGGCCTTCCTGAACCCGCGGCTGGTCGCCGGAATCGGCTACGTTCCCACTCACCTGCTGATCGCCGCGATCCTCGCGGTCATGGCCGTCATCGTCTGGTTCCGGCTGAAGGAGGCGCCGGGCTGGACCCGCAGCAACGCGCCGGTGGTGCCCAAGCTGCTCGACGCCGCGAAGACCCTGGTCACCTGGAAGTTGTGCTTCCTCTACGCCGTCCTGTTCGGGGGTTTCGTTTCCTTCGCCACGTATCTGCCCACGTACCTGCGGGATGTCTACGCCTTCGATCCCAGCGCGGCCGGCGCCCGCACCGCGGGGTTTGCGCTCGCCGCCGTGCTGGCGAGGCCAGTGGGCGGGGTGCTGGCAGACAAGGTGGGGCCCAAGCCGGTGGTGATCGTCGCGCTCGCCGGCGTCGCCGTGCTTGCCTGGGTGGTGAACCTGCAGCCCGACGGCGACGTCCCCGCCGGCCTGACGTTTGTTGCCATGGCTGCGGCGCTGGGCCTGGGCACGGGCGGGGTGTTCGCCTGGGTGGGTGTGCTCGCGCCGCAGGGCAAAGTCGGCAGCATCAGCGGTGTGGTCAGCGCGGCCGGCGGCCTGGGCGGCTACTTCCCGCCGCTGATCATGGGTGCCACGTACGACGCCGCAACGCACAGCTACTCGATCGGTCTCCTGCTGCTCGTGGCCACAGCGCTCGCGGCGCTGGTCTTTACGATCTTCGCCATGCAGGGCCGGACCAAGGTGAAGGTCGCGCCAGCCTAGCCTGAACCGCCGGCCGGGCCTGGCCGCCTGAACCGCCGCCCGGGGGCGGTCCGAGGAGCTTGCTAGCCGAACAGCAGGGTCGCCACGGTGAAGATGGCCAGCCCGGCCAGGGCACCCACCACCGTGCCGTTGATGCGGATGAACTGCAGGTCCTTGCCCACCTGTAGCTCGATCTTCTGGGAGGTTTCCTCTGCGTCCCAGCGGGCCACGGTGTCCGTGATGACGCCGGCGATGTCCGAGCGGTAGGTCTTCACCAGGTAGGCCGCGGCGTCGCCGATCCAGGCGTTCACCTTGCCGGCGAGCTCGGGATCGACCACCAGGCGGGTGCCGAAGTCATGGACGGCCGCCTTGAATTTGATGGTCAGCTCGCTGTGCGGATCATCGACGGCGGTGAGCAGCGCCGTCTTGATGGTGTCCCAGGTGCGGGAGGCGAGCTCCCGGACCTCCGGGTCGCCGAGGACCTGGGCCTTGATGCCCTCGGCCCGGGCGATCATGACGGGATCGTGCTGCAGGTCCTGCGCGAGTTCCTTGAGGTATTTGTCGATCGACAGGCGCACCTGGTGCTGCGGATCGGACTGCACGGCGCGGGTGAACTTGAGGATCTCCACGTACACTTTGTCGCCCACCAGCCCGTCCACGAACGACGGCACCCAGGTCGGGGAACGGTCGGTGACCAGCCTGTTGACCGTCTCCTGGTTGTCCCGCACCCAGTCCACGGCGCGGTCCACGAGCAGGTCCACCAGCGCGTGGTGGTGCCCGTCGTTGAAGACCCGCTCAGCGAGCCGGCCCACCGGCGGCCCCCACGGCGGGGTGAGCAGGTGCTTGCGGACCATGGCCTCGATCACGGCCTGGACGTCGTCGTCGTTGAGGACCTTGAACGCGCCGCGGATCACGGCGGCACCCTCCTTGGCGACCCGGTCCGGGCCGCCCGGGCTGGACAGCCAGGCGCCGGCCTTGCGGGCAATGTCCGCGGACGCCAGCTTCTCCTGGACCACCTGCTCGGAGAGGAAATTGGTTTCCACGAAGTCGCCCAGCGAGGCGCCGATCTGGTCCTTGCGGCGCGGGATAATCGCGGTATGCGGGATCTTGATTCCCATGGGGTATTTGAACAGGGCCGTGACGGCGAACCAGTCGGCCAGGGCCCCCACCATGCCGCCCTCGGCCGCGGCGCGGACGTATTCGAGCCATGGATAGTACTTCTGCAGGGCGAACGCGATGACGAAGATGACGGCCATGACGATCAGGAGCGAGAGGGCCAGGAGCTTCATCCGGCGCAGCGCCGCGGCCTTGTCGGCGTCACTGGACGCAGCGGGACGCCGTCCGGCGGGACCGTCCGGCTGCACGCCGCCCGGAAGTCCCGCGGCACCGGTCAGGGAAGTTGGCTCAGTATTCACCTGCATGAGCCCAGCCTAGCCCCGCCGGGGAGCCGGCCGTCCGCTAACGTGGCACCATGACGACTGTCGTGTCCGCCTCCGCCCGTCCTCTGGTCTATGCCCACCGGGGCTCCAGCGAAGCCTTCGCCGAGCACACCCGGGCCGCGTACCTGCAGGCAATCGCCGACGGCGCCGACGGCGTGGAGTGCGACGTGCACCTGACCCGGGACCAGCACGCGGTGCTGCTGCACGATGCCACCCTGGACCGTACCTCGGACGGCACCGGGCAGGTCGCGGACCGGACGCTGGAAGAGCTCCGGCTCCTGGACTTCTCCTCCTGGAAAGGGGCACGGATCCCGGAAGCCTATGGTGCCAGGTCCGAGCAGTTCCTGACCCTGCCGGACCTGCTTGAAATCCTGCGCGCTGCGGGCCGCGGGATCGGCTTGGCAATTGAGTTCAAGCACCCCAGCCCGTACCATCTCGGACTCGAGGACCGGGTCCTGGAACTCCTGAGGGACGAGGGCTGGGATCCGGAAACGTCGATGCTGGACAACATAAGACTTTCCTTCATGAGCTTCAGCCCCGACGCCGTCAAGCACCTGCTCGAGTCGGCGCCGGCGGAGGCCGTGTGCCAGCTTGTGGACGATGTCAACGTGGCGGACATCCGTGAGGAACTGGGTCTGGGCGCACTGACCGGCGGCGCCCTGGCCAATGTCATGAAGGCCGCACAGGTCGAAGCCGAACGGATCCTGGACGCGGCTGAGACCGGCATTGCCGGCCCTGGCATCGGGTACGTCCGTGCGCACCCCGGGACCGTGCAGCGCTGGCTCGGCTCGGGACGAAAGTTCCGGGTGTGGACCGTCGACGCCGAGGACGACGTCAAGCTGTGCAGGGAACTCGGGATCCACGAGATCACCACAAACTGTCCGGCCCGGGTCCTGTCCCAACTCATGGCGGACAGCCGGCCCCTCCGGTAAGCCGCCGGGGTGTCGCGGATCCCCGGCGGATTACGGCCGGCGTGGCCGCTGTGGTTGAGTGGTTGCATGCCATTTCGCTGGTCCGGCCGGGCCTCCCAGACGCTGTCCGCGGCGGCGATGAGCGCGCTGCTGCTCGCCAGTGCCGCCAAGCACTTCCGTGAACCCGAGTTCTTCCACCCGGTGGTCCCGGATATCCTGTGCCGTGACGATTCCGGCGGCCAGCCGAACGGCCCGCTGGCGGTACTTTCACGTGAGGAATGGGTGGCAGCGAGCGGCCTGCTGGAAGCGGCTGCCGCCGTCGGGCTCCTGATCCCGGCCACGCGGCCGGCCACCGCCGTCGGTGTGACGGCGATGTTCACCGCGTTCCTGGCCGGCCACGTTGACGCCCTGCGGAAGGCCTTTGGCCCGGACGGCACGCCGGGCCGGCGCCGGCTGCACACCGTGCGCCTCCCGCTTCAAGCGCCCCTCATCGCATGGGCCTGGACCCTGACGCGGCGGGACCGGCGGCGGTGAAAATCCTGCAGTCGCCGGCAGTGCGGATCGGCCTGTCGATCAGCATTGCCACCGGCCTCTACGGCGTCTCCTTCGGCGCGCTCTCCGTCACGTCCGGCCTTGATTTCTGGCAGACCATGGCATTGAGCCTGCTGCTGTTCAGCGGCGGCTCGCAGTTCGCCTTCATCGGCGTGGTAGCCGGCGGCGGGTCCGGCGTCGCCGCCATGAGCGCCGCGACGCTGCTGGGCATGCGCAACGGAATCTACGGGATGCAGATCAACGCCCTGCTGCAGCCGCGCGGGTGGCGCAGGTTCGCCGCGGCCCAACTGACCATCGACGAGTCGACCGCCACCAGCACGGGACAAACGGACCCGGCTGAGCAGAAGCGCGGATTCTGGACCGCCGGGATCGGCGTGTTCGTGCTCTGGAACCTGTTCACGGCCCTCGGCGCGCTCGCCGGCGGTGCTCTCGGGGACCCCAAACAATGGGGACTCGACGGCGCCGCCGTAGCAGCCTTCCTGGGACTGCTTTGGCCGCGGCTCAAAGGCAGGGAACCGGTGGCCATCGCCGCGGTCTGCGCGCTGGCCACCGTGCTTGCCGTGCCTTTCGTACCCCCGGGCGTGCCGATCCTCGTCGCCGCCGTCGTGGCGGCCGGGATCGGTTGGTTCAGCCATGGCCGCAGCGACGAAGGCCTCGAGCCCGACGTCGACCCCTACGCCGAACACCACGCGCACCACCACAGTGGCCATCCCGGAGAGCACTCCGGCGGCCGCCCTGAAGACCGTACCGAAGACCGCCCTGGAGAGAACGCATGAACCTCTGGATGTGGCTGATCCTCTCCTGTCTGTTGGCGTATGCCTGGAAGCTGCTCGGCTACCTGGTGCCGGCCAGCCTGCTCCGCAATCCGCGGATGTCCAGGATTGCCGGGACCATGACGATCGGGCTGCTGGCATCCCTGACGGTGGTCAACGCCGTCGCCTCCGGCCAGTCACTTGCCCTGGACGCCCGGCTGGGCGCACTGGCCGCGGCGGCCGTTGCGTTGTGGTTCCGGGCGCCGTTCCTGGTGGTGGTGATCGCCGGTGCCGCCGCGGCCGCCGGCCTGCGGCTGCTGGGCTGGGACTGACTCCTTCGGCGGGGACGCGGCGGGGACGCTCGGCTGTGCCAAGGACCGGCCTGCGTCTGCCCGGACGCACCCGTTGACGCGAATTTTCCTACGTGACGCGGGGCGGGGCGGGAATGGTCTTTAGTCCCTACTTGCAGCCGGTATCGCGTGGGACCATTCGAACATGAGTGAACATGACGACCCGGAGGCTGCGGAGCCACGCAAAGATCAGCACTCCAAGCAGCACGAGCCGTTTGTTTCCGCAGGGGCTGAATCCACCAGGGAACTGCGAGAGATGGCGCGACGTCGCCGGGAAGCCGAAGAGAAGCTGCAGCACCACCTTCTCGAGGCCAAAGAGAAACCGGTCGAGGAATAGTGCCGGGCGCCCGGCTGTCCGAGCACCTCCAGGATCTGGTGCTTGAAAATGCCAGCATCGACGAGTTCCTGCAGGAGTTGTCCGGCGCAATAGCCGAGTTTGGTGAATCCGTGGCTGGCTGCCGGATGGTCAGTTCGGTCCGCCTTGTCCGCGACGGGCAGCCGGCCGTCCTGGCCGGCAGCGATCCCGCGGCGCTGGCACTGGAGCAGCTCCAGGACCGCGCGGCGGGCCCGGCCCTGGATGTCTTGGAGACCGGCCGGGCAGCCTTGCTGGCCGGTGGCACCACGGAGCCGAGGCTGGACCGTTACCGGCGGACGGCGGCCCGGTGGGGGATCCGTAGCGTCCTCAGCGTGCCGGTGGCCCTGGACCAGGGCGCCGCGGCCGCCCTGACGTATCTCGCCGCCGACCCGGACGCCTTCGACGACGGGACAGCCGCCAGCTGCGAGGCGTTTGCTACCACCGCCGGGAAGTCCATGCGCCTGGCCGTGCGCCTGGGAACCGTCCAGGACATGAACGCCGATCTGCTCCAGGCCATGAAGTCGCGAACCACCATCAACCTTGCGTCCGGCATCCTCATGGCCCAGAGCCGGTGCTCGCAGGCCGAGGCCTTCACGCTGCTCAGCAAGGTCTCGAACAACCGCAACGTCAAGCTCCGGCTCGTGGCTGAGGAGATCCTGCGCCGGTTTGAGTCCGGACCCTACTCCACCGACTTCGGCACGCGGGCCTGAAGCCGGCAGCAGCAAACAGCGGGGGCGAGCTGCCGGCGGGTCAGTCGGCGTCGTCGACTTTCACGATGATCTTCCCCCGGGTGTGGCCCTCCATGTTGAGCCGGAACGCCTCGGCGGCCTGATCCAGCGGGAACGTCCGGGCCACCTCGACCTTGAGTCGGCGCTCGTCCACGAGCCGCGCCAGGCGCTCCAGGTCGGCCCCGACGGGATTCACCCACATCCACGTGCCGCCGTGCTGCTCCACCGCGCTGTCCGCGATGGAGGCATGCCGTCCGCCCTCGGCGAGGACCGCCAGGGTGGTGTCAAGGTTGTCGCCCACGAAGTCGGCAACGACGTCGGCGCCGCCGGGCGCCAGCGCGCGGACACGGTCCGCCAGGCCCTCGCCATAGGTGACCGGTTCCGCGCCGAGGGCACGGAGGAAATCATGGTTCTTTTCGGAGGCGGTCGCAATCACGCGGGCGCCGAGCGCCGCCGCGATCTGGATTCCCAGCGAGCCCACGCCGCCGGCGCCGCCGTGGATCAGGACAGTGTCTGCGGTCTTGACGCCCAGCCGGGTCAGGACCTGGTAGGCGGTCAGCCCGGCGAGCGGAAGCCCTGCTGACTCGTCCCAGTCCAGGGATTCCGGTTTCCGGGCCAGGAGCCGCTCGGGCAACGCAATGTACTCGGCGAAACTGCCGCCGTGGACGAAGTCCTTGCGGCCGTAGGAGATGACTTCATCGCCGGGCCGGAACTCCGGGGTGTCGATGCCCACGGACTCCACGACCCCCGCCACGTCCCAGCCTGGAATGGCCGGGAACTGAAGGTCCATCATCGAGTCGAGGTAGCCCGCCATGATCTTCCAGTCGACGGGGTTCACGGACGCCGCCTTGACCTTCACCAGGACCATTCCGGGCCCCACTTTCGGCAGGGGCTGTTCCGTCAGTTCAAGGACGTCAGGGTTTCCGTACTGGCTGTATGTCATCGCTCTCATGATCTACGACAACCACCTCCTGCGCGATGGTATTCCGGCGGTCAGGCGGCCGTCCCGAGCCCGGCGAGCCGCAGCATGACGGACAGTCCTTCCGGGGTGCCGGGCCAGTGGCGCCGGACGGCGCCGGCACCGGCGCGGGCCACTACCGAGCGCAGCACGAGTGCCACGATCACGACGTCGTCCGCGTATCCGATCACCGGTATGAAATCCGGAACGAGATCGATGGGGGAGGCAAGGTAGACGAGCAGGAGAGCCAGCCGAACCCGGACGCCCACCGCCACCGAGCGGTCGGCCAGCAGGCGTCGGATGAGCCGCAGCAGGTCCGGCAGCAGCCGCAGGGCGTCCTTCATGGTGACGGTCTCGGGGTGCCGGCGGGCATAGGCCCACAGCAGCAGCAACAGGATCCCGTAGACCACCAGCACGCCGCCGATGACCCCGGCGAGGGTTTCCCATCCCATAGGCAACAGCTTACCTACCTGGCCAGGGACGCTTCTCTAGCCAAGAACGGCGTCGAACGCGGTGCCCGGCAGCGGAGCCTGGGGCGGGAGCGCCCGGTCCGGCCGCTCCGTCCGGATGGCGTCCTCGACCAGGGCCACCGGGCGCCGCCACGCGTCGGATCCCGGCTCCATCGTGTCCACGACGCCGATCAACATGGCCAGGAGCCGGATCATGTCCGTCATGGAAATATCGCTGCGCAGGGTGCCCTGGCCCTGCCCTCGGCCCAGGAGCACGGCGATGGATTCGATCAGGCCCCCGGTGATCCCTGTCAGCAGCCCGCGGCGGCCTGCGACGGCGCCCAGGAGGTTGGCTTCCTCGCTGGCAACCCGCATGGTGGCTTCGATGACCCGGAAAAGTCCGGCGGCGGCGTCCGGATCGGCCAGGGCCTGGTCGATGGCCGGATCCACCTGGAGCCGGAGCTGCCGGTTCAGGGCCGCGAGCACCAGTTCTTCCTTATCCGCAAAGTTCCGGAAGAGGGTGGCCGGCCCCACACCGGCGGTGACGGCGATGGTCTGCAGCGGCACTTCGGGCCCGTGCTCGCGGAAGCACTGCCGGGCCGCGGAGATGATCTTGTCCACGTTGCGCGCGGCGTCGGCGCGAAGCGGCCTGCGGTCTACTGCCCGGTTCATTTGCCTAGGGTAGCAATGCGCGCGGCGAGCGAAGCGGTTACCGCCGGGTAGTGCGTTATGTGACGAGTTCCGCCCCAAATCCGCCCGCCCCGGTGGCGGAAGCGCGTGAAAGACTGGTCCGGGCAGCCCGAAAATTCCCCCCGGCTGTCCGGACCGAGTGAAGGGACCCATCACATGCTCGTCGCATTCTCCGTAGCACCCTCCGGCGACCCCGCCAGCGGCCAGGCGCCCGGTGACGCCTCGGTCCACGACGCCGTCGCTGCCGCCGTGCGGATCGTCCGGGAGTCCGGGCTGCCCAACCGGACGAGTTCCATGTTCACCGAGATCGAGGGCGAGTGGGACGAGGTCATGGATGTCGTCAAACGTGCCACCGACGCCGTGGGCGCTTACGGCTCCCGCGTTTCGCTGGTCCTCAAAGCGGACATCCGGCCCGGGTACAGCGGCGAGCTGACCGGCAAGGTCGAGCGGCTGGAAAACGCCATCGGCGGGCAGGACACAGTAGGCCAGGAACTGTAGCGCCGGGGCGGGGCGGCTGGGACACTGGGGGCATGATCGAGCATCAGCCCACCCCCGGCTGGATTGCCGTCGAGAGCTTCCTCTCCGACGTCGTGGTCCGCCCGGACAGTGCGCTTCAGCGCGCCGTGACCAGCGCCCTTGAGGCGGGCATGCCGCCCATCGAAGTGGCACCCAACTCCGGCAAACTCCTGAAACTGCTGGTCCAGCTCTCCGGCGCACGGCGAGTCCTGGAGATCGGCACGCTGGCCGGCTTCAGCACCATCTGGATGGCCCAGGGACTGCCAGACGAGGGCCGCCTGGTCACCTGCGAGTACCTCCCCAAGCACGCCCGTATCGCGCGCGCCAACATCGACAACGCCGGCCTGGGCCACAAGGTGGACATCCGGATCGGCGCGGCGCTGGACACCCTGCACGCGCTGGAAAGCGAGGCCGGGCCACCCTTCGACTTCGTGTTCATCGACGCCGACAAGGAAAACAACCCCCAATACCTGGACTGGGCCATCCGGCTCGGGAGGCCCGGCACCACCATCGTGATGGACAACGTCGTGTGGGAAGGTGCCGTGCTGGACGCGTCCATGGACACGGTGAACGCCCCGGGAATCATCAGTGCGCTACAGATGCTCGGCGACGACCCCCGGCTGGACGGGACCGTCATGCAGACCGTCGGTTCGAAGGGCTGGGACGGGTTCGCCCTCGCGATCGTCCGCTAGGTACGGCCGGCCGTGCGAGATGCTGCCGTGCCAGAGGCAGCCGTGGCGGGGCCGGACGCCCAGCACCAAGTGCTAAGTATGCTTAGATTGCTTGGCGGCGGCCCGGCGGGCCGCCGCTGACGCGAAGGACTGGAAATACGCAGTCCGGACGTTAGCCTCCCACAATCGCACAGCCCGAAGGAAAACAGGCAGCCGAAATGAACGGGACCCCGACCTCCCACCAACCCCTCCCTGCCAGGACCAGTCCTGTCATGATCAGCCATGCCAGGATCAGCCATGCCACGACCGGCCCCGCCACGTTCAGCCCGGTAAGGATCAGTTCCGCTGACCCGGACCTGAACGCGATCGGCCCTTTGCTGGCCGGTGCGGAGGCCGCCGTCGGCGATGTCCCCGCCCTGCTGGACCTGGCCAAAGCAGCAGCGGAGACGGCGCCAAAGCCAGGGGAGGGCCGGACCGCGTTCCTGTGGGAGATTCTGGCCTCCGTGACCGCCGTCGACGTCGCCGCAGGCCGGGTCCTGGAACCGCACCTGGACGCCGCCGCGATTCTCGGGCAGGCAGCGGACGTGGCCGCGGGGGAGGGGCGGGACTGCCCGGACTTCAACGGGATCGGCTTTGAGGGCGCCTGGGGCGTGTTCGCGGCCGAGGCCCCGGGACTCCGGCTGGAGGCAATCGAGGCCGAAGGATGCTTCCGGCTCCACGGCTCCAAGCCCTGGTGCTCGCTGGCCGCGCAACTCGACCACGCGGTGCTGACCGCTCACGTCGAGGGCGGCGGCCGTGCAGCGTTCGCCGTCGACCTCCACGCCGAGGGTGTGAGCTTCGCCGATCCTGAATGGACCAGCCGGGGCCTGCGGGAAATCCCGAGCGGCACGGTGCACTTCGATGGTGTCCCGGCCGTGCCGCTGGGAGGAACCGGCTGGTACTACCAGCGCCCCGGCTTCGCCTGGGGCGGCATAGGCGTGGCCGCCTGCTGGCTGGGTGGCGCCGTCGCGGTGGCCCGCAGCTTCACCGCATCCCTGCGGAAAGCTGCCGACGGCGGACGGGAACCGGACCAGATTGCCCTGGCGCACCTTGGCGAGATTGACCGGACCCTGGCCGCCCTGACCGGGTACCTCGCGCAGACCGCCGCCCGGATCGACGCGCGGGAACTCTCCGACGCCGGCGCATGGCGCGAGGCCCTGCGGGTGCGGGGAACCGCGGCCGCCGCCGTCGAACGCATCCAGATGCTCGTGAGCCAGAATCTGGGGCCGGCCCCGCTCGCCTTCGATGAGAGCTACGGAAAACGGATGGCGGATCTGGCCCTGTACATCCGCCAGCACCACGCCATGCGCGACGACGCGCAGCTGGGCGCTCTCTCACTGAGCGGAAACGACCCATGGTGAGCTTCACCCATGACGACCCCGGGACCAGCGAGGCAGTATGGGCCACCAGCGGTGCGGCGGAGCTGCCGGAGCTGCCACTGGATCATGAGGAGCTCGCCGGCCGGGCGTTCATTGTCCTGGCCGCCCACCCTGACGACGAAACGCTCGGAGCCGGCGGGCTGCTGGCCCGGCTGCGCGCCGTCGGCGCCACCGTCCGGGTGCTGTTGTGCACGGCAGGGGAGGGCTCGCACCCCGGTTCGCCGACGACGACTCCGGAGCAGCTGGCAGCGGTCCGGCTGCAGGAGTTTGGCGGTGCCATGACACAGCTGCTTGGCGACCGGGAATGGCAGTGCCTGGGCCTGCCCGACGGCAAACTCGCCGACCACCGGGAGCAGATCCGCGCCGCAGTCCGCGAGGCGGTCAGCGAGGTGTCAGCCGCGTGCGGGGCCGCCGCCGGCGACGTGGTTCTTGTAGCGCCCTACCGCTCGGACGGCCACACCGACCACGACGTCCTCGGATCCGCAGCCGCCGACTTCACCGCCGCGGAGGGCTGCGCTCTTCTCGAATACCCCATCTGGTACTGGTTGTGGGCCGCACCAGACGCTCCCGTCTCCACCGGCGACCCGGCTGATCCCGCATTCTCCGCTGGCCCCGCCGGCGCGGCGTGGCGCGGCTGGTTCCGGCTGACGCTGACCCCGGCCGAACAACAGGCCAAGGCCGCCGCCATGGCGGCGCACAGATCCCAGGTCCAGCCGCTTTCCGGGCTGCCGGGCGATGAGGTGCTTCTGCCGGCGGCTTTCCTGGCGCACTTTGAGCGGCCCTGGGAGACGTTCGCCTGGCACCCGGCGAGTGCCCCGTCCGACGGCGGTGCCCCGCACCCCTACGCCGCGCGCGACGCGGAGCGACTCTTCGATGCCGTCCACGCCCGGGAGGCGGATCCCTGGCAGTACACCTCGAGCTGGTACGAGCACCGCAAGCGTGCCCTGACGCTTGCCGCGCTGCCCGCGAGCAGCTACGCGGCCGGGTTGGAGATCGGCTGCTCGATTGGAACGCTGAGCGTGGAGCTCGCGCCGCGGTGCGGAAGTTTCCTGGCCGTTGACGCCAGCAGCGCCGCCCTGAACCACGCCGCCCGGCGGCTCGCCCACCTGCCCGCGGCACAGACGCGCCACCTGACGGTCCCTGACGAGTGGCCCGACGGATCGTTTGACCTGGTCGTGGTCTCAGAGGTGGGGTACTACCTCTCGCCGGCAGAGCTCGGCGCGCTGCTCGACCGGATCCGGGACGCGCTCCGGCCCGGTGGGACCCTGGTGCTGTGCCACTGGCGGCACCCCGTTTCCGGCTGGGAACTGGACGGCGACTCAGTCCACGCCGCAGCCCGAAGTCAGCTGGGCTGGGCCGGCGGCGGGGTCTACCGGGAACGCGACTTTGTCCTCGAGGTGCTTCTTGCGCCGGACGCCGCGCCGGACGCCGTGCCGGACCGCGGCGCCCGTGAACGGGGGCGGTGACCGGGATGGCAGCACTGGCGTTGCCGCTGGCGCGCGGGCACGGCATCGAACGGGTTGCCGTCGTCATGCCCGCGCACAACGAGGAAGAGCATCTGGAGGACGCGCTGCGGGCCCTGCAGCGGTCCGCGGACGCCCTGCACAGGGTTCGGCCCGACGTCGACGTCCGATTGACGGTGGTGCTGGACAGCTGCACGGACGGCTCCGCCGCCACCGTGGCCGGTTTTGTTGGCGCAGACCGGCGCATCGGTGCCCTGGAGGTCAGCTACCGCAGTGCCGGTGCCAGCCGGGCCGCAGGCGTCCGGGCGTCGGGCATCGGAGTGCCCCGGCGACGGCCACCGGGGCGGCGCTGGACGCCGCCGGCTTGGGCCGGCCGGACCTGGCTGGCCAACACCGACGCCGATTCCAGGGTCCCGGAGAACTGGCTGGTCCGCCAGCTTGAGTTCGCCGAGGCAGGCGCCGATGCCGTGTTGGGGTCTGTGGAGCCGGACCCGGCCGGAATGGACCCTGAGTTGCTCCGGCGGTGGCGGGAACGCCACCCCTTCCACGAGGACCATCCCCACATTTATGGTGCGAATTTCGGCGTCCGGGCGTCCGCCTATCTGGCCGCCGGAGGGTTCGCGCGGATCACGTCCGAAGAGGACCGGGCCCTCGTCCACGGCCTTCGCAGCCGCGCTTTCACGGTCACGGCGACGGACAGCAACCGGGTGGTGACCTCCGGCCGGACCCACGCCCGGGCACCGCACGGCTTTGGCACCTACCTGCGGAGTCTGGACCGGGAACCGCCGCCACCAGCCGGCTGACGAGTCACCGACACCGGGACTCATTGACACCGGGACTCATTGACGCCGTGACCGGGCCCCTCCACACTGATAACGTGACGGACGCTGCGAAAGAACCCAGCATCGACCAGGTTGTTGACCGCCTGGTGACCCGCTTTCCGCACGTTCCGCGGTTGCACATCGTCTGGATTGTCGGCGAGGAATTCGAGGCCCTGGACGAAGGCCGGATCCGGACGTTCATCCCCACCCTGGTTGAACGGGGTGCCCGCGTGCGGATCCAGAGAGAATTCGGATTGAGCACCGCCAGCGACTAACGAAGCTGTCGCGGGGCAAGCCGGGCCCTGGCAGCCTCGAGTTCGCCGGATACCTGTCACATCGCCGCAAAGTTCCGGCGAGCCCGCACCATTCCGGCGATTTCGACGGCGGCGGCGCGGTGGGACCCGCCCGCGCCGCGGACGGCGGACCTTTGGCCCTTACCGGCCCGGGCAACCGGCACGATGCTCGATCCATGAGGTACCTGATCAGGGCCGGCGGCCGGCGGTGTCCGTGAGGGGCGGAGCGCGGGCGTGAACCCCGGTGCGGGGCAGGACTCGCTGTCAGCCGTAGCCGGCCTCAGCGCTGACGAGGCCGCCCGGCGGCTGCAGCAATTCGGCGCCAACAAGCTGCCCGAGCCCCGCTCGGTTCCCGGCTGGCGGAGGCTTCTGGCCGAGCTGACCCACTTCTTCGCGATCATGCTCTGGGTGGCGGCCGTCTTCGCATTCATTGCCGGCATGCCGCAACTGGGGATCGCCATCATCGTGGTGATCGTGGTCAACGGGGTGTTCGCCTACATCCAGCAGGAGCGGGCCCAGCACGCCGCCGCCAAGCTCCGCGAACTGCTCCCCGCCATGGTGTCGGTGCGCCGGGACCGTCGCGTCATCAAGGTCCACGCCACCGAACTCGTTCCCGACGACGTCGTGGTGCTGGTGGCCGGCGACCGCGTCCCCGCGGACCTCCGGCTGGCCCTTGCCACCAGCTGCGAGGTGGACGAATCGATGCTGACGGGCGAAAGCGAGGCCGTGGTCAAGTCCCCGGGCGACACCGCTTTCGGCGGGACGTTCCTGGTCAACGGGCAGGCCGAAGGCGTGGTCCTGGTGACGGGAGGCCAGACCAGGCTCGCGGAAATCGCGGCCCTGACGGGCAACGTCGAAGCCCCGACCAGCCCGCTGGCGCTGGAACTGCAAAGAATCGTCCGCATTACCGCCTCCATGGCCTTGGGCATCGGTGCCTTGTTCTTCGTCATCTCGCTCCTTGTCGGCATTTCCTGGCGCGATGCCTTCCTGTTCGCCATCGGGGTGGCCGTCGCGCTCGTTCCCGAAGGCCTGCTTCCCACGGTCACGCTCTCCCTGGCTGTCGGCGCGCAGCGCATGGCCAAGCGCAACGCCCTGGTGCGCAACCTGCAAGCGGTGGAGACCCTCGGCTCCACCACGTTCATCTGTACCGACAAGACGGGCACCCTGACACAGAACAGGATGAACGTCGTCGAGGTCTGGACCCCGGCCGGGCTGCTGATCATCGACGGCCAGGGCTACGGCCCCGAAGCCGATATCACCGGCACCGGCGCGGAGGACGCCCGTCAGCTCAGCGTCGCGGCGCGCGCCGCCTCGGTGGGGCGGGCCGTCCTCCACGAGGACCGGTGGATAGCGGAGGGCGACCCGATGGAGGCCGCGATCGACGCGCTCGCCGCCCGCCTCGCGGCCGTCCCGGCCGCCGGGGCCGCTGACCGGGGCGAACACAGGGAGCAGCCGACGCCGTCGCGCCGGTTCGCGTTCGACCCCCGCCGGCTGCGGGAATCGGCAATCGTCGGCACCACCCTCTACGTGAAGGGTGCCCCGGAATCGGTGATCCCGCTGTGCGCGGGAGACGGCACGTGGGCCCCATCCGGAGCGGGGGCTTCTGGCGCGCGCCGGGCGCTGGGCATGGTCGACGAGATGGCCGCGCGCGGCCTGCGGGTGCTCGCCGTCGCCCAGCGCAGCCTGCCCGGGCCGCCCGGCGCCACGTTCCGGCTGGAAGACGCGGAGGCCGGGCTGACGCTGATGGGCCTGCTGGGCCTGCACGATCCTCCCCGGACCGAGGTGAAGGTGGCCCTCCAGGCCGCCCGCGACGCCGGCATCAAAGTGGCCATGGTGACCGGCGACCACGCCTTCACCGCCACCGCCATCGCCCGGGAGACCGGGCTGCTCGGCGCCACGGAAACCGTGCTGCAGGGACCGGACCTGCCCGAGGACGACGCCGTCCTGGCGGCCCTGCTGGACCGTGACGGAGTGGTGGTCAGCCGGGTGACGCCGGAACAGAAACTCCGGGTGGCGCGCCTGTTGCAGGGCCGCGGGCACGTCCTGGCCATGACCGGCGACGGCGTCAACGACGGCCCGGCGCTGCAGCAGGCCGACATCGGGGTCGCCATGGGCCTGAGCGGCACCGACGTCGCCCGCGAGGCCGCCGACCTTGTGCTGCTCGATGACGACTTCGCCACCATCATTGCCGCGGTGGAGCAGGGCCGGGCCACCTACGCGAACATCCGGCGCTTCCTGACCTACCACCTGACCGACAACGTCGCCGAGCTCACCCCCTTCGTCATCTGGGCCTTGTCCGGCGGCCACTTCCCGCTGGCGCTGGGCGTGCTGCAGATCCTTGCCCTGGACATCGGCACTGACCTGCTGCCCGCCCTGGCCCTGGGCAGCGAGGCGCCCAGCAAGGGAACGCTGAAGCGGCCGCCCGAGCGCCGGCACCTGATGGACCAGGCCCTCATGTTCCGGGTGTTCGGGCTGCTGGGACCGGTGGAGGCAGTGATGGAGATGACCGCGTACACGGTGGTTCTGCTCGGCGCGGGGTGGCGGCCCGGCACGGAACTGCCGGCCATGGACGTGCTCATGGCGGCCTCCGGTGCGGCCTTCACAACGGTCGTCCTGGCCCAGTTGGCGAACGCCTTCGCCTGCCGCAGCGCCACCGTCCCGCCCTGGCGGCTGGGCTGGTTCACCAACAGGCTGTTGCTGTGGGCCGTGCTCGCTGAGCTGGGTTTGCTGTGCGTGTTCCTGTTCCTCGGGCCGGTGGCGGCGCTGCTGGGCCATGCGCCGCCGACGCCTGGAGGGCTGGCGGTGGCTCTGGCAGCGGTCCCCGCCGTCCTGATCGCCGACTGGCTGTACAAGATCGTCCGCCACCGCCGGGCCGGTTCACCCGCCGGCGGCCCCGGAACGGCTAACCCCGGAACCGGCGGCCCCGGCACGGCCGGGGGCGGCACGCGGGTCCAAAGCCCCTGACCCCGGGACGCAGGTCCCGCGCAGTATGGGTCCATCGACAACGCACAGGAGTGCTGACATGGCTGATTCCCCCGTGATGTGGTTTGACGAGATCGGCATGGGCGACGTCGCGCGGGTCGGCGGCAAGAACGCCTCCCTTGGCGAGCTCATCCGGAACCTCCAGAGCGAGGGCGTCCGGGTCCCCGACGGATTTGCCACCACGGCCGCAGCGTACCGCACCTTCATTGCGGCCAACGGGATCGACGCCGCCATGCGGTCGCGCATCGCGGCCTACCGGTCCGGGGACGCCACGCTGCGCGCCACCGGCGAGGCCATCCGGGAGCTGTTCCTGGCCAGCGAGTTCCCCGAGGACATCGCCGAATCCATCCGCACCCACTACCGGACCCTGGGACAGCGCGCCGGCCTGGACCGGCTCTCGGTCGCTGTCCGCAGCAGCGCGACCGCCGAAGACCTCCCGGACGCGAGCTTCGCCGGACAGCAGGAGACCTTCCTGAACATTGCGGGGGAGCACGAACTGCTCGACGCCTGCCGCCGCTGCTACGCCTCCCTCTTCACGGACCGTGCCATCAGTTACCGGGAAGTCAAGGGCTTTGACCACCTGGATGTCGCCCTCTCGATCGGCATCCAGCGGATGGTGCGTTCCGACGTCGGGGCCTCCGGGGTGATGTTCTCCATCGATACCGATTCGGGCTTTCCCCGCGCCGCCGTCATCAGCGCGGCTTGGGGCCTGGGCGAAACCGTGGTCCAGGGCACCATCAACCCGGACAAGTATGTGGTCTTCAAGCCGCTCCTCTCAGGCTCCGCCGCCGCGCAGGGCGTCACCCCGATCATCGAGAAATCCCTCGGCTCCAAGGCCCGGAAAATGGTCTACGGCCGCGGCGGGAGCGCCCGCACCCGGATGATGGACACCTCGGCGGCCGAGCGCCGGTCCTTCGTGCTCGGCGACGCCGAGATCCTCGCCCTCGCCCGCTGGGCCGTCAGCGTCGAAGACCACTACGGCCGGCCCATGGACATGGAATGGGCCCGCGACGGCGAGACCGACGAACTCTTCATGGTCCAGGCCCGCCCCGAGACCGTCCAGTCGCTCCGGACCGGGCCCCACTTCACCATCCACCATCTGCTGGAGCAGGGGACGGTGCTGGCCACCGGTGCCGCGATCGGCGATTCGATCGCGCACGGCACGGCCTGCGTCATCCGGACCGCGGCGGACATTGCGACATTCCGCGACGGCGCCATCCTCGTGACCGAAATGACCGACCCCGACTGGGTGCCCATCATGAAGCGGGCGGCCGGGATCGTCACGGACCACGGCGGCCCCACAAGCCACGCGGCGATCGTGAGCCGCGAGCTGGGCGTGCCCGCTGTCGTCGGAACCGTCAATGCCACGGCCGTCCTGGCCGAAGGTAGGCCCGTGACGATATCCTGCGCCGAGGGCGATATGGGCCGGGTCTACGACGGCACCCTGGCCTTCGAAACAGAAGACGTGGACCTCGGCGCGCTGCCCGAAACCCGCACCGCCGTCATGGTCAACATCGCTAGCCCGGCTGCGGCCTTCCAGTGGTGGCGGCTGCCGGCCGACGGCGTCGGGCTCGCCCGGATGGAATTCATCATCAGCAGCCTGATCCGCGTGCATCCCATGGCCCTGGTCCATCCGGAACGGGTCACCGACCCCGCCGAGGCGCAGCAGATCAGGGAGCTGGCGCAGGGGTACGCGGACCCGACCGAATACTTCGTCGACGCCCTGTCGCTGGGCATCGCCAAGATCGCCGCGCCGTACTACCCGCGCCCGGTGATTGTCCGGCTCAGCGACTTCAAGACCAACGAATACGCCCACCTGCTGGGCGGGGCCGCCTTTGAGGAGCCGGAAGAGAACCCGATGCTTGGCTTCCGCGGTGCCTCGCGCTATTACGACGCCCGTTACCGCGAGGGGTTCGCGCTCGAATGCGCCGCGCTTAAGCGGGTCCGCGAGAAAATCGGGTTCACCAACGTGATCGTCATGGTGCCGTTTTGCCGGACGCCGCAGGAGGCGGACAAGGTCCTTGCCGTGATGGCCGAGCACGGTCTGGTCCGCGGCAGCAACGGGCTGCAGGTCTACATGATGTGCGAAATCCCGTCCAACGTGGTCCTGGCCGAGAAATTCGCCACCCGCTTTGACGGGTTCTCGATCGGCTCCAACGACCTCACGCAGCTGGTCCTGGGCGTGGACCGCGATTCCGGCCAGCTCGCGGCGCTCTTCGATGAGCGGGACGAGGCGGTGATGGCCATGATCAGCGAGGCCATCCGCAAGGCCCACGCCGGCGGCATCAAGATCGGCATCTGCGGGCAGGGGCCCAGCAACCACCCGGAGTTCGCGGCGTTCCTGGTGCGCGAAGGGATCGACTCGATCTCCCTGAACCCGGACAGCTATCTCAGGACCGTGCCGCGGATCGCGGAGGCGGAGAAGACGGCGCCAGCCGGGGCAGCCTCAGCAACGACAGCCTCAGCCCGGTAGCGGTGCCCGCCGCGCGCCTTCCTCGGCCCGCGCCGTGCTGACAGTGCCGTGGCGTCCCGGCCCGAGGGACCGCAAGGCGTTGAGGATCGTGGCGAGGTCCACGAGCTCCTGCGTCAGGGCCCCTGCGATGGCCGGCACGTACCCCGCGGCCGCGGCCACCATAAGGGCCACGCTCAGCCCGATGCCGATCCAGATGCTCTGCAGGGCCACTTGCACGGTGCGTTGTCCGATCCGGACGGCCGACGCCACCTTGGAGAGGTCATCGAGGATGATCACGACGTCGGCCGACTCGCCGGCCGCCGTCGAACCGCGGGCGCCCATGGCGATTCCGACGTCGGCGACCGCCAGGACGGGGGCGTCATTGACGCCGTCGCCGACCATCATGACCGGACGGTCCGGCAGCGACCTGACGGCCTCGACCTTGTCCGGCGGGAGGCACTCCGCGCGGACGTCGGTGAGCCCGGCCTCGTCCGCGATGTGCCGGGCAGTGGCGAGCGCATCCCCGGTCAGCATGACCGTCCGATCCACGCCGAGGGCCTTGAGCTCGCTGAGCGTGCGGCGGGTCTCTTTGCGGATGGGATCGCTCATCACGAGGGAGCCCACGAATTCGCCGCCGGTACCGACGTAGATGGCGAGTTCACCGCTGGCCAGGTCCGTCTCCGCTACGCCGGAGGCCCACTCTGCCACGAACGCGGGCTTGCCCACCACGACGTCCTGGCCGTCAAACCGGGCCCGCACCCCGTGCGTGGCGAATTCCGTGGCCTCGGTGGCAGCGGCAAAGGGCAGCCCCCGGGAACGGGCTGCGTCCATCACCGAGGCAGCGAGGACATGGGAGGAGTACTGTTCGGCGGACGCCGCCAACCCCAGGACCTCATCTTCCGAGAGGGTCCCGGCGGTCCGAACGGCCACCAATGCGGGGCGGCCGTAGGTCAGGGTTCCCGTCTTGTCGAACGCGACAGTCTTGATCCGGCTCAGCTGTTCAAGCACTCCGGCGTACTTGACGATGACGCCGGAGCGCGCGGCGCGGCTCATGCCGCCCAGGAACGCCACGGGAGCGGCGATCAGCAGCGGGCACGGCGTGGCCACCACGAGGACCTCGGCGAAGCGTGCCGGGCTGCCGCTGGCGATCCAGCCCACGGCACCGAGCGCGTACGCCAGGGCCGTGAACGGCACGGCATAGCGGTCGGCCAGCCGGACCATGGGCGCTTTGCTTTCCGCCGCCTCCTTCACGAGGGCGACGATCCGGCTGTATTGCGAATCCTCCATACGCGCCGTGACGCGCATCCGGACTGCGGCCTCACCGTTCAACGAGCCGCTCATGAGGCCTTCCCCGGCGGACCGCTCCACCGGCAGGCTTTCCCCCGTGAGCGACGATTCATCGAACGTCCCGGAATCCGAGAGCAGGACGCCGTCCAGCGGGACCACCTCACCGGGCCTGACGAGCAGGATGTCGCCGATTTCGACGTCGGTGGCCGCCACGTCCTCATGCTGGCCGTCTGTGTTGGTTCCGGCAGTGTTGGTTCCGTCTGTGTGGGTTCCGGCGGCGGAGGTGCCGTTGCGCTCCCGGTGGGCCGTCTGCGGGACGCGTTCCAGCAGCGCCGTCAGTTCGCCCTTGGCCCGGCCCGCAGCGTAGTCCTCAAGGGCCGTGCCGCCGGCGAGCATGAGAACGATGATCATCGAGGCGATGTACTCACCCACGAGGACGGTGGCGACGATTGCGGTGACGGCCAGGATGTCGATGCCCCACTGGCCGCCTGCGAGCCGGCGCACCATACCGATGGCGAGGTAGGCAGCCACGGCCAGGGCATAGATGCTCGCGGCGGCCTGGGCGATGCCCTCCTGGCCGGCGGCCAGGAGGGCCACCACCGCCAGCAGGACAAGCAGGGTCCCCGCTACGAGCGGATACCGGAGAACGATTTTCACGGAGTTTCTGCCTTCGACGGCGTGTCCTGAACTACTTGAATCCTACTGCGCCGCAGCCGGCAGTCGGGAACGCCATGAACATGGGACTCACCCTCGCCGTCCAGGCATCCATCTGCAGGGAACTGGGACAGCCTTTCATCTTCCCGGGCTCCGAGACGCAGTGGAACAGCCTCACGGACATGACCGACAGCGGGCTGCTGGCGGACCACATGATCTGGGCGGCCACAGCGGACAACGTCAGCGACGAGGCCTACAACATCGTCAACGGCGACGTCTTCCGCTGGCGGCGCATGTGGCCCGCGCTGGCCGCCTACTTCGGCGTCGAGCCAGTGGGCTACGCGGACGAACCCCGCCCCCTGGAGCAGCAAATGCGCGGCGTGGAAGGCGTGTGGGCAGGCATCGCCGCCCGCCACGGGCTGGCGGAACCCGACCTCGCACGGGTCGCCTCCTGGTGGCACACGGACGGTGACCTGGGCCGGAACCTCGAAGTGGTCACGGATATGAGCAAGAGCCGTCTTGCCGGCTTCACCGGGTACCGCCGAACGGAAGACGCCTTCCTCCGGCTGTTCGACCGGTATCGGGCGGACGGCTTGATTCCGGCAATGTCCTAGGGGACGCCACGGAGGCGGGGGCCTTTAAGCACTAGACCGGCGGTGACCCGTGAGGCCACAGTGAATCATGGGGTCCATGAGTGCCGGCAGCCGGCGCCGGTGGTTGATGATCGGGGCCGTCGTGGCTGCGGCGGTGTTGCTGCTCGGCGCCGCGGTCCTGCTGCTGCAAGGGGCGCCGACGGCGTCACCGCCCCAATCCGCGACCGTCCTCCCGCCAGCGTCCGCCCCCGCAACTTCCTCCGGGATCCCTAACCCCGCCTCCCCGTCCCCTGAACCGACCGCGGCACCGCCGGGCACCATCGGGCCGGTTCCGGCCGTTCCCGCCCCGCCGGCCCCTAAACCGACCCCTCCCGCCCCGGCGCCGACCGTTCCTGCTCCGCTGCCGCCCGCGGCGCCGTTCCCCGCCGCGCTCGCCGGACGCGACGTCGAGACCATTCCGGGCGCGGGCCGGGTGGTCGCGCTGACGTTCGACGCCGGCGCCAACGCGGCCGGACTTCCCAGCATCCTGCAGAGCCTCGCCGCCGCGGGCGTGCGGGCCACTTTCTTCCTCACCGGCAGCTGGGCTGCAGCGAACCCCGGAGGCGTGACGGCGATCGTCGCCGGAGGGCACCGGGTGGGCAACCATTCCATGACCCATCCGGCATTCACCGGACTGCCGGACGCCGGCATCGCGGACCAGGTCACATCGGCCGAGCGTGCCATCCGGGCCGCCGGCGCGGACACGCGGCCGCTCTTCCGGTTTCCCTTCGGCGACCGCGACGCCAGGACCATCGCCATCGTCAACAACCTCGGCTACCTTCCGGTGCGCTGGAGTGTCGACACCCTGGGCTGGAAAGGCACCAGCGGCGGGGTGACGGCGCAACTCGTGGCTGACCGGGTCCTGGCGGCCCTGCAGCCGGGGGAAATTGTCCTGATGCACATCGGTTCCAACCCCGACGACGGCACCACCCTGGACGCCGCTGCCCTGCCCCGGCTGATCAGCCGCATCCGCCAGGCCGGCTATGGCTTCACCACCCTCGACGCACTCTTGGGCTAAGGGCGGATCCGGGCCGAACGCCACTGTCGCGGCGCACCGATCGCTGATAGGACTGGGCCATGACGGAGTCGCCCACAGTTGCCGCCGCGCTGGCCCCCGTCGACGCCGTGATCTTTGACCTCGACGGCGTCGTGACCGACACCGGAGAGCTCCGCGCGGCAGCCTGGAAACAGCTCTTCGACGACGTCATGAAGGATCCCCGGCTTCCCGCCGACGCGCGGCGCGGGCCCTTCACGGATGACGACTTCGCACGCTGCGTCGAGGGCCGGACCTGGGAGGACGGCGTGGCCACCTTCCTGGCCACGCGCGGGGTCGCCATTCCCCGCGGCTCGCCCGCGGACGGCCCGGCGGAGTGGACGGCGTTCGGACTCGCGCAGCGCCAGGGCGGGATTTTCGAAGACATGCTCGCGGGCGGTCCCGTTCCGGTCTTCCCCGGTACCGTGGCGCTGCTCGAGCGGCTCCGGGCCGGGCGGATCCCCGTGGTCCTCGCCACCTCCAACCGTAATGCCGCCACAATCGTGGCCGCCGCGGGCCTTGGCGAGGGCTTTGATCACATCGTGGATGGCCAGACGGCCCTGGACCACGATGTCGCCGGAATGCCGGCGCCGGCCTTGATCCTTGAGGCCGTCCGCAGGATGGGGATCACTCCGGCCCGGGCCATGGTGATCGCCGGCGCCGCGGCTGGCGTGGAAGCCGGCCGGCGCGGAGGCTTCGGGCTCGTGGTCGGCCTCGACCGGGTCGGGCGGCGGGACGGGATGGAAGCCGCGGGCGCCGACGTCGTGGTTGAAGACGTCAGCGAACTGGACATCGGGCTGGTCATCACGCACCCGTGGCTGCTGGTCTACGAGGGATTTGACCCGGCCCACGAACGGCACCGGGAGGCGTTGACCACCCTCGGCAACGGCTATCTGGCCACCCGCGGCGCCGCCCCGGAGCACCGCGCGGGGGACGTCCACTATCCCGGTAGTTACCTCGCCGGCGTTTACAACAGCCTGACCAGCAATGTCCAGGGCGAGATGACGGTGGATGAGCACATGGTCAACATCCCGGACTGGCTGCCGCTGGATGTCAGGATAGGCGACGGCGACTGGTGGTCAGACGGCGGCCTGACGCTCCGCAGCGAGCGCCGCACACTGGACCTCAAACGAGCCCTGCTGAGCCGGCAAGCGGTTCTGGAGGACGACGCCGGGCGCCAGCTTCAGGTGCTCCAGCGCCGGCTCGTGTCCATGGCCGAGCCTCATCTGGCCGCGCTGGAGACGACCCTGATCGCCGTCGGCTGGAGTGGAACTGTCAGCGTCCGCAGCGGCTGCGACACCGGCGTCACCAACTCCAACGTGCCCGAAGACGCCCAGCTGGCCAACCGGCACCTGACGGCGGTGACGGTGTCCTCGTCCGAGGCCGGGCCGGATGCCTCGCAGCTGACGGTGGAGGTGCAGACGAGCGGGAGCAAGATCGGGATCGCCCTGGCGCTGCGGACCCGGATTTCCGGCGGCGGCCAGCCGCAGCCAGAAACCGGAGCCGGTGGGGCGCCCGGCGGGGTTCCGGTCGCTATTACCGAGCCGGTCGGGGGCCTGCACGGACACCGCTTCGACCTGCCGGTCACGGACGCCGTGCCCGTCACGGTCACCAAGACGGTGGCCGTCGCGACGTCGCGGGACCACGCCATCGCCTCGCCGGTCTCGGCCGCGCTCGCCGTGCTGGCGCGCGCACCCCAGGACTTCGGCGAACTGCTGGCAGCCCATGAGACAGCGTGGAGTCTCCTCCTGGCGCCATTCATCATCGAATCCGATGCCCCGTCCCAGGCGCAGCTGATCCTGAACCTCCACGTCTTCCACCTGCTGCAGACGCTCACCACCCACACGGCCGAGCTCGACGCGGGGGTCCCGGCCCGCGGGCTCCACGGCGAAGGCTACCGGGGGCACATCTTTTGGGATGAGCTGTTCGTCCTGCCGGTCCTGAACTCCCGGCTGCCCGCGGTGGCCCGCGAACTGATTGACTACCGCTGGCGGCGCCTGGGAACGGCGCGGGACGCGGCCCGCAAGGCCGGGCTGCGCGGCGCCCTCTTTCCCTGGCAGAGCGGCAGTGACGGCACCGAGCAGACACCCAAGTTCCTGTTCAACAAGCTCTCCGGGCACTGGATGCCGGACTACTCCCATCTGCAGCGGCATGTGGGTCTGGCGGTCGCCTACAACGCGTGGCAGTACTTCGAAGCGACCCAGGACCGGGGCTG
Organism: Arthrobacter sp. ok909; assembly: GCF_900104405.1. Classification (NCBI taxonomy): domain Bacteria; kingdom Bacillati; phylum Actinomycetota; class Actinomycetes; order Micrococcales; family Micrococcaceae; genus Arthrobacter; species Arthrobacter sp. ok909. Next base: position 107,095 of record NZ_FNJS01000004.1, read on the forward strand.
GCTGACCCGGCACGGTGCCGAGATTGTGGTGGACGTCGCCCGACTGTTCGCTTCCATGGCGGCGCATGACGCTGCGGAGGACCGCTTCCACATCAAGGGCGTCATGGGGCCCGACGAGTACCACACCGGCCATCCGGGCAACCCCGGCGGCGGCGTGGACGACAACGCGTACACGAACATCATGGCGGCCTGGGTGTTCGACCAGGCCGTCTGGATCATGCACTCCGTGCAGGGGTTCGACATGGAGGAGCTGCGGTCACGGCTGGGGATCACGCGGGCGGAAATCGACGCCTGGGCGCACCTGAGCCGGCGCATGTTCGTCCCCTTCCACGACGGCATCATCAGCCAGTTCGACGGCTACGGCGCCCTCCGGGAACTCGACTGGAACCACTACCGCCGCGCCTACCGGAACATCGAACGGCTGGACCTGATCCTCGAAGCCGAAGGCGACAGCACCAACCACTACCGGCTGGCCAAGCAGGCGGACGTCCTGATGCTCCTGTACGTCTTGGGCGAGGATCAGCTCCTGGGGTTCTTGCGCCGGATGGGCTACGACGTCGAGCCGGCGCACATCGCGGCCACGGTGGACTTCTACCTGGCCCGGACCGCGCACGGTTCCACGCTCAGCCGGGTCACCCACGCCTCCGTGCTGGCGCAGCGGGACCCGGAGCGGGCGTGGGCCACATTCCGGGAAGCGCTGGACACGGACCTGGACGACACGCAGGGGGGCACCACGAGCACAGGCATCCACCTGGGCGCCATGGCGGGCTCGATCGACGTTGTCCAGCGCAGCTTCGCCGGACTTCGGATCACCCGCGATGCCCTGGACTTCACCCCGCGGCTGCCGGCGGAGCTGCACCGGGTGGAATTCCAGGTCCGCTACCGTGACCAGCTGCTGGCGGTGCACCTCGGGCCGGACCGGCTCAGAGTGTCCGCGGCCCCGGGGGACGCCGCCCCGGTGCTGGTGCGGGTCGGCGCGGAGAAAGTGCTGATCCGGGCGGGCCGTGAGCACGAGTTCCTTCGCGCCGCCGGGCCGTCCGACTGACGGCACGTGCGGGCTATGTGTGCTCCATGTGCAGCACGGCCGCGCCCGTGATCCGGTCCTCGGCCAGATCCCGCAGTGCCTGATCCGCCGCCTCGAACGGGTACGCCATGGTGGTGGGGCGGAGCGGGATCTCGGCGGCGATCCGGAGGAATTCCTCGCCGTCGGCCCGGGTATTGGCGGTGACGCTGCGCAGCTGGCGTTCGTTGAAGAGCTCCTCGCTGTAGTGCAGCGGCGGGATGTCGCTCAGGTGGATGCCGGCGACGGCCAGCGTGCCGCCGCGGTCCAGGGCGCGAAGCGCCACCGGCACCAGCCCGCCGGCCGGGGCAAAGAGGATCGCGGCGTCGAGGGGATCCGGTGGCTGTTCCTCGGCGCCGCCGGCGAACGTCGCGCCCAGATCCAGGGCCAGCCGGCGGGCCTCCGCGGACCGGGTCATGACGTACACGCGGGCACCCCGGTAGAGTGCGATCTGGGCCGCCAGGTGCGCGGAGCCGCCGAAGCCGTAGATGCCCAGCCGGCCGCCGATCGGCAGTTCCGCCCGGCTCAGCGCACGGTAGCCGATGATGCCTGCGCACAGGAGCGGCGCAGCCTGCTCGTCGCCGAACGTCTCCGGGATCCGGTAAGCGAAGTTCTCGGCCACTGTGACGAGCTCGGCGTACCCGCCGTCGCGGTCCCAGCCGGTAAACGTGGGGGACAGGCACAGGTTCTCCTGGCCGCGCAGGCAGAAGCGGCAGGCGCCGCACGTGCCGCCCAGCCAGGCCACCCCCACCCGTTCGCCGAGGCCGAACCTGGCCGCTCCGGGGCCGAGCCCGATCACCTCACCCACCACTTCGTGGCCCGGGATGGTCCCGGGGTGCCGGGGTTCGAGGTCGCCCTCGGCCAGGTGCAGGTCTGTGCGGCACACGCCGCAGACCCGCACTTTGAGCAGGACCTCCCCGCGCCCCGGCACGGGGTCCGGGCAGTCGCCAGCCACGAGGGGTCCGCCGGACATCGGCCCCGGACGTTCAACCCGCCAGGCTCGCACCGCGGCCTCCTTTACTGCAGTCCCGATGTTGTTTTACTGCGGTTTCCATGCGCCTCGTCGCCGCTCCCTTGGGTCCGTCAGCGGCTGTCAGCGGCTGACGAGCACGTTGCAGCGCGCCTTATGCAGCACGGCGGAGACCGTGTTGCCGGGTCCCGCCGAGGGGTTATGGGTCCCGAGTACCAGGACGTCGGCGTCGGCTGCGGCGGCAAGGAGCTCCCGGGCGGCGGCATGGCTGCCGAACAGGACGCCGGACACTTCCAGCCCGGGAGCCAACGCCCGGGCCTCGTCGATGGCGTGGTCCAGCAGTTCTTCGCCCAGGAGCCTGGCATGGCGGCCGTGTTCCTCCCGTGCCCCGCCCCGCAACGTGTCCACGTGGACGAGGTGCAGCGGGGCGCCGAGAATTCCGGCCAGCCTGACGGCCTCGGCCAGAGTGGCGTGGCTGCGGGGCGAGGCGTCGACCCCCACCACGACGGGGCCGCCGGAGATGCTCGGGCGCCGGATCACCATGACGGGGCAGTGTGCCGAGCCGGCCAAGTCAAGGCAGACCGAACCCGCCACCGGGCCCAGGACGGCGCCAAGTCCCCGGCTACCGACCACCAGGAGCCGCGCGTCCCGGGCGGCTTCGCGCAGGACGGGCGCGGCGAGCCCGGCTTCCATGACGCCGTCGACGGCGGGACCGGGGTGTTCCGGTTCGGTAAGGGACGTGGATCGTTCGACGCGGGATGCTTCGAGCCCGGCGTCGGACATTTCGCCGGGCGCTGCTTCACGGGGTTCGCTGCCGGGCCCGGTGCCCGGTTCAGTGGAGGGTTCGACGCCGGCTGCCTCCACCCCGGTTGCCTCCAGGAGGGCGCTGCGGGCCAGTTCGATGCCTTCCGCGAGGATGGCTTCGGCGGAGTGCCGCAGTCCGCTGCCGGCCACTCCCTTGACGGGGCCCAGGTTCTTGGTGAAAACCGGCCATACCCAGGCGTGCACCACCCGAAGGTCGAGCCCGGTGGCGGCCGCGTAGCCGGCCGCCCAGCGGACGGCAAGCCGGGCTGCCTCGGACCCGCCGTAGCCGACTGCCACGACGCCGCCTTGATGCTCTGCGGGTGCCGACATTCTTCCTCCCGGCTCGGCGGACGCACCCCTTCGCCCGGCTATACGTGCAGCCCCAGTAGAACGCGGCGGTCCGTCAATGGCTAGGGGCTTTGGTCCCGCGAGCCGGCCTGCTGCTCGCGCAGTTCGCGTCCGCGCCGGATGTCCTCTTCCTCCCGGGCCTGCAGCTTGTCGCTCTGCTTGGTGTCCCTGGGCGGCAGCTGGATGGTCTCTTCTGCCTCGATTCCGGCCTGCAGCTGCCGGCCGCGTTCCATCTCGGCGTCGAACTCCGCGCCGAACAGCAGCGACATGTTCAGGATCCAGAGCCACAGCAGCGAGATGATGACACCGCCGATAGCGCCATAAGTCTTGTTGTAGCTGCTGAAGTTGGCCACGTAGAACCCGAAGGCCACGGAAGCCAGCAGGAAGATCATCAGGGCGATGAAGGACCCCAGGCTCATCCACCGGAACTTGGGCTGCTTAACGTTGGGGGTGGTGTAGTACAGGATGGCGATGGCGAGCACGACGAGCAGCAGGATTACCGGCCATTTGGCAATGTTCCAGACGGTGAGGACGATCCCGCCCAGGCCAATCGCCTTGCCGACGGACTCTGCCACCGGCCCGCTGAGAACCAGCATGAAGGCGAGGGCGACGACGATCAGCAAGGTGGCGACGGTCACGCCGAGCATGGTGCCACGCAGCTTGATGAACGGCCGGCCCTCGTCAATTTCGTAGACCCGGTTCATGGCCCGGCCAAACGCCCCGACGTAGCCGGAGGCGGACCAGAGGGCGGTGAGAATGCCGATCACGAGTGCGAATCCGGCGGTGGAGGAGCTGCTGAGCTGCTCGACCGGCTGGCGGATGGCGTCCACGGTTTCAGCGGGCGCGAATCCCTGGACGATCTCCAGGAGCGCCGACGTGGTCTTCCCGGCCTGGCCGAAAATGCCGAGCAGGGACACGAGCGCCAAGAGAGCGGGAAAGATTGAGAGGACCGAATAGTAGGTGAGGGCCGCGGCGAGATCGGGGCACTGGTCCTTGGTGAATTCCCGCAGCGTCTTCTTCGCGATGTACTTCCACGACGGTTTGGTCACCTCGGTGGGGCTGCCCGGCTTGCGGGAGTCGTCCGGAGGGGGTGCGGTCCGGGCCTTGGCGGTGCTGCTCTCCGGGGTTTCGGCGTCGGCTGAAGTAGCGGCCGCGGCGGGGTTTTTGAACATGGAAGTTCTTCCTTCGGGGTTAAGTGCATCAGCCGGCCGTCCGGCGCGTGAGCGCAGGACGGCCGGCCGGGTTCGAACGGAATCAGGCCTGCTGGACGTTGTCCTTGGCCTCGATGGTGCGATCCCTGACGTCAGCAACTGCGCCGTGGCCCTCGGTCTTGACATGCTCGGTGGCGTCGGCGGCCGTCGCCTTGACGTTTTCCATTGCGGCCTGGGCTGGCTCCTTGAGGCCTTCCGCCACGTGTTTGGCAGCCTCGGTGAGTTCCGTGGTCAGCGGTTCGGCCGCGGTCTTCAGGGCATCTGCGGCTTCGCGTTCCTTCTGGCTCGCCGGGATCAGGGAGGAGACCAACAGGCCTGCCCCGAAGGCAATCAGACCTGCGGCCAAGGGGTTGCCCTGGGTTTTGGTCTTGACGTGCGCCGGGGCGTCCCCGATCGCGGAGCCGGCGTCACTCACGTGTGCGCCGGCACTGCCTGCGGCCGCGTGCATGCTCCCGGCGGTGTGGTCGGCCGTGCCCATGACTTTCTCCTTCACTCCGAAGACTGCGTCCTTGACGTTTTCTTTGACCTTGTCGGTCTGCCGCTGGACGATGTGCGACGGCGTGACCTTGTCCGCCACGGCGTCGACGTTGGTGCCAAGACGTGCGCGGGTAGCTTCGATATCTGCTCGGATGACATCCGGGTTTTCACTCATCGTGTTTCCTCGCTGGAACTAGGGGTTGGGTTTGAGCGTGGGCGGGATTTCCTGCAGGGTCTCGGTGGTCTGAGGCAGGCCCTTGATTGCCTTGAGTTCCTTGCGGCCGGTCGTGGCCAGGACGGCGGCAACGATGCCCCAGATCAAGGCGACGACGACGGCTGACCAGCCCAGTCCCATCACGGTCCCGAGTGCCCACCAGAGGGCCAGGGACAGGAATAGAAGCACGAAGTGTCCCGCGACCCCGGCGCCGGCGAGCATGCCGGCGCCCTTGCCGGCCCGGGCAGCCGACTGTTTGAGTTCGACCTTGGCGAGTTCGACTTCCTGCCGCATCAGGATGGACATGTCCCTCGTTACCTCGCCCAGTAGGTCGCCGAGGGACGACGATTCAGCCTTGGCATGCGCGGCGGTCGGAGGCATCTCGCTCATCGACGGCCACCGTCGAAGGGGTCACTGCCATAAGGGTCACTGCGGAGCGGATCCTGCCCAAGCGGGTCGGTCACGACGGGCTCGGAGGCCCAGCGGTCCTGCCGGTTGCCGTCGCCCACCTGATCAACATCCGGCGGTTTCGGCGGGTAGGTGTCCGCGAAGCCCGCCGTCGTCGTTTCCGGGGCCGGCATCTGGACCGGCGGCGGCGGAACCGCGTTTCCGGTGTCCGGGACCCGGCTGATCGGCGCCGCTGGAGTGCCGGTGGCCGACGGAGTGGCGGCCGTAGCGCCGGTCGGCTCGGGGGCGCCTGCGCTGAGGCTCCGGCTGAGCCGGCCGGCCAGGACGCCCGCTCCTGCCGCAAGCAACAGGAAGGTCCCTGGCTTCTGCCGCGCAAAGGACTTCACCTCGTCCAGGAGCGAACCGGGATCCCGGTCGTCAAGCCACGTTGCCACGGCGGAGGACCGCTCAGCGGCCTGGCGTACGAGGTCGGTGGCGATGCCGGGCTGCTCGGAGGCCGCGGCCATGGAGTGAAGTTCGGTCGACACGGACCGGAGGCCCTGGGCCACCTTCTGCTGCTGCACACCCGCTTGTTCAGTGAGGTCTGATTGCGCTTGGTGCAGGAGGTGCCGGGCGTTCGTCTTGACCTCTGCAGCCACCTGGGTGGCTTCGGTCTTAGCCGTCTCGGCCACGTTCTGGGCCGAATCGGCGGCCACACGGGAGACCTCAGCGGCCTCATGCCTGGTGGTGTCGGTGGTGGAAGCGCCGGTGGCCGTCGCCGGGGGCGAGGTTAGCGGCCCTCCGTCCGGGGTCGCGCTGTAGATTTCGCCGTCGGCGACGGGCGGAAACGTGGACGCCTGCCGGAGGGGAGTCTGCTGGGTAGCCGTAGGGGTGCCGAGGCTCCCATCCTGGGGCCATGGGTTCTCTGTCATCTTCGCTCTCTTTCAAAAAGATCGGCTGCTGATCAGACGCCAGCAATGCTGGAGTTAAATAGTAAGCATGATTACTAATAAATAGTAAGTACCCTTGCTTGTTGATTTTGGTGCGGATGCGGGTTACTCGGCCGGACGGAGTGGCCGGGGATGCCGGTGAACTAGGGTTGAAGCATGGAAAATGCGGGGGATAGCTGATGGCCAAGCGGGGTAGGGGTCGGGTAGCAGGAGCCGCCGTGCCGGGAGTGGTGGACGTACCCAAGGGTTCCCGCCCGGCCGGTCCCGTGGCAGGGGTGTACTACATCGACACCGGAGACTGCGAGCTGATCCCGGACCAGGACAATTCCACCGGCTGGCTCCTGCGCATCAACGGCGTCATGAGCTCGCACATTGACCTCGCGGACCCGCTGTTCCTGGACTTCGAGTACATGCGCTGGATCTCTGCTTTGGTCGAGTCACGCTGGCCCCGCGAGTCCAAGCCCAAGCTGCGCGCCCTGCACCTCGGCGGGGGAGCATGCTCACTGGCCCGCCATTTCCATGCCGCCTACCCGGACGCCCGCCAGGTCGTGGTGGAGCTGGACGGTAAGCTGGCCGACTACGTCCGGGGCTGGTTTGACCTGCCCAAAGCCCCGCTGCTGCGCCTGCGCGTGGGGGAGGCCCGGGAAGTCACCGAGAGCCTGACCCCGCAGACCCGGGACCTGATCATCCGCGACGTCTTCGCCGGTTCGCTGACCCCGCGCCCCCTCACCACGAGGGAATTCACCGAGCACGCCAAACGCGTCCTCGCGCCGGGAGGGGTCTACGTCGTGAATTCCGGCGACGCCCCGGACCTCAAAAACGCCCGCGAAGACGCCGCCACCATCGCGGACGCTTTTGACTACACGGTGCTCATCGCCGATCCGGCCATGCTCAAGGGCCGGCGTTACGGCAACATGATCATGGCCGGAAGCGACCGCCCGTTCGACGACGATCCCGGCCTCGCGCGACGCCTGCTCGGCGGTGCGGTGCCGGCCCACATCTGGAACGACGAGAAGGTGCGGGCATTCGCGGCCGGCGCTGCCGTCCGCCACGACGCGGCGGGCCAGGCCGCGGCAGGCCGGGCTGCGGCCCCGGCGCCAGAGCCGTCCGAACCCCCTCAGCCGTCGACTGCTCCGTAACGGCCCTTTTGGGGCTCCATAAGGGCGCCTACGGAGCAGTCGGTGGGGTTCCACCCCGGCCCAGCAGGGCATCGCGGTGGGCTGCGGTCTGCTCCCGCAGTGCCTGCACGAGGGCCGCGACCGCCGGGCGGCGCATCGAATCGGGCCGCAGCACCATCCAGTAGGGGAGCATCTCGGCAAATTCCTCCGGCAGGAGCCGGACCAGGTCCGGATGGAGGTCGGCCGCGAAGCACGGCAGGAACCCGATCCCGGCGCCGGCGCGCGTGGCCTCCACGTGGACAAAGACATTGGTGGAGCTCAGCCCGTCCCGCATCGCCGGCACCAGCCGCCGCGGGGCATCCAGATCGTCCACCTGCAGCATCGAATCGACGAAGTACACGAGCGAATGCGCCGTCAGTTCCTCCACGGTGGCCGGGGTCCCGTACTCGGCCAGGTAGTCGCGGGAGGCATACATCCCCAGCATGTACTCGCCCAGCTGCGCGGCCTCTGCCCGGTGCACCTGCGGCTCGCCGACCACCACCTCGATGTCCAGGCCGGAGCGCTGCTGCAGCGCCCGGCGCGTCACGGTGATGATCTCGACGCTGAGGCCGGGGTGGTGGCGGCGGAGCCGGGCCACCGCCGGGGCGGCAATGTAGGCGCTGAAGCCGTCCGTGGCCGTCATCCGGACCACTCCAGTGATGGGATCCGGCGTGTGCCCGGGCTGTTCCAGGGTTCGGACGGCGCTCTCGACCTGCTCGGCCACGCGCACCGCCTCGGCGCCGAGTTCGGTCAGTTCCCAGCCGCCCGACGCGCGCGAGAGCACCCGGCCGCCCAGCGACTTCTCGAGCGCCGCGATCCGCCGGGAGACGGTGGTGTGGTTCAGTCCGAGTGTCTGGGCCGCCGTCGTAAATTTCGCTGAACGGGAGACGGCGAGCAGGACCAGCAGGTCATCGGGATTGGCGTTCATATCTGCAATTCTGCACACGTAGGGTGCCGGTTTGGCCATTGAACCGCCGCGGATGTGCGGCAATACTCAGTGGAGCCATTTCAGTGCTGTGCGTCACAGCGCGTGTCACCGTGGACACTAAGGAGAACCAGATGAGCGTAAACGAACGCTCTGCAACATCCCCCGCCGTACCCGCATCCAAGGGTTCCGGGCTCAAGAAAATCGTCGCAGCATCGATGGTGGGAACCGTCGTCGAGTGGTACGAATTCTTCCTCTATGCCACCGCCGCCACCTTGGTGTTCGGCAAGTACTTCTTCCCCGCCACCGGCAATGAGCTGGACGGCATTATCCAGGCGTTCCTGACATACGCCGTCGGCTTCGTGGCACGTCCGCTGGGCGGCATCGTCTTCGGCCAGATCGGCGACAAGCTGGGCCGCAAGCCCACCCTGCAGCTCACCATCGTCATCATCGGAGTCTCCACCTTCCTGATGGGCTGCCTCCCGGGCTTTGCCACCCTCGGCTACCTGGCGCCGGCGCTGCTGGTCTTCCTGCGCTTCATCCAGGGCTTCGCCCTGGGCGGTGAATGGGGCGGCGCCGTGCTGCTCGTCGCCGAGCACAGCCCCAACAAGACCCGCGGCTTCTGGTCCAGCTGGCCGCAGGCCGCCGTCCCGGTGGGCAACCTGCTGGCCACCCTGGTCCTGTTCATCATGTCCAACATGCTCAGCGCCGCGGACTTCCTCAGTTGGGGCTGGCGCGTGGCGTTCTGGCTCTCCGCCGTGATCGTGTTTGTCGGCTACTACATCCGCACCCACGTCTCCGAGTCGCCCATCTTCCTCGAAGCCAAGGCCCAGCTGGAGAGCGAGCAGGCTGTCAGCTACGGCGTCCGCGAGGTCATCCGCAAGTACCCGAAGGGCATCCTGCAGTCCATGGGCCTCCGGTTCGCGGAAAACATCATGTACTACCTCGTGGTCAGCTTCTCGATCGTCTACCTCAAGACCGTGGACAAGTACGACACCTCATCCCTGCTGCTCGCCCTGCTGATCGCGCACCTCGTGCACTTCCTGATCATCCCGCAGATCGGCCGGCTCGTGGACAGCTGGGGCCGCAAGCCCGTCTACCTCGTCGGTGCCATTACCGGCGCCACCTGGCCGTTCTTCGCCTTCCCGATGTTCGACACCCGCAACCCGGTGATCATCGTCCTGGCCGTCACCATCGGCCTGTGCCTGCACGCCTTCATGTATGCCGGCCAGCCGGCCCTGATGTCGGAGCTGTTCCCGACCCGGATGCGCTACGCCGGCGTCTCCCTGGGCTCCCAGGTCACCTCGATCTTCGCCGGTTCGCTGGCGCCGCTCCTGGCCACCCAGTGGCTCAAGGACACCGGCTCCTGGCTGCCGACCGCGGTCTACCTCGTGGTCGCCTGCGCCATCACCACCGTGGCAGTCCTGAGCCTGAAGGAAACCAAGGGCATCGCCCTGGAAGACGTGGACCGGGCCGACGCCGAACGTGAAGGCCTGTCCGTAGCAGCCGTACGCTGAGCTGCTTGAGTTACCTGGCGGCTTGAGTTTCCGGGCTGCTTGAGTTTGGGCCGGCCCCAGCCACGCTGGGGCCGGCCGCCTCATTAGATTTTTGACATGGAAGGCTGAGTAATGGAAAACACGCTGAACGGACGCAAGGCACTGGTCACCGGCGGGGCCGGCGGGATCGGTGCCGCCAGCGCCCGCGCCCTGGCCGCACGCGGGGCCAAGGTCGTGATCGCGGACGTGGACGAGTCCGCCGCCGCGGCCCTCGCCGACGAGATCGGCGGCACCTCGTGGGCCGTCAACCTGCTCGACGTCGAATCCCTCCAGACGCTCAGCCTGGACTGCGACATCCTGGTCAACAATGCCGGAATCCAGCGCATCAGCCCGATCGAGGACTTCGATCCGGCCGACTTCCGCCGCATCATCACGCTTATGCTCGAGGCGCCGTTCCTGCTGATCCGGGCCGCGCTGCCGCACATGTATGCCAACAACTTCGGCCGCATCATCAACCTGTCCTCCGTTCACGGCCTCCGTGCCTCGCCGTTCAAGAGCGCATATGTCTCGGCCAAGCATGGTCTGGAAGGTCTGAGCAAGGTCACGGCGCTGGAGGGCGGCGCGCACGGCGTCACGTCCAACTGCATCAACCCCGGGTACGTCCGCACGCCCCTGGTCGAGTCGCAGATCGCGGACCAGGCCAAGGTGCACGGCATTCCGGAGTCCGAGGTCCTCGCCAAGATCATGCTGACCGAATCAGCGGTCAAGCGGCTCGTGGAACCCGAGGAAGTGGCGTCCCTGGTGGCGTGGCTGGCTTCGGACGACGCCGGCATGGTCACCGGCGCCAGCTACACCATGGACGGCGGTTGGTCCGCGCGGTAGTCCGGCGCCGGGACAGGTTCTGGCGCCGGGCGCCCGGCTCCAACTGCCGGGCGGCCCAGTTAGTTCTTGCTGCCCGTCAGGGCCAGAGTGCCGCCCAGACCGATCATCATCACGCCGCCGGTGGTGCTCAGCGCGGCGATCCGCCGGGGCGACCGGGCAAACCAGTGCCGTGCCGTTCCCGCCGCGAGGGCCCACGTGCTGTCGGAGACCAGGGCGATCAGCAGGAAGACCGCCCCCAGCGTGCCGAGCTGGACCGGAATCGCGCCGGCAGAATAGTCCACGAACTGCGGGAGCACGGCCACGAAGAAGACAATCGACTTCGGGTTGGTCGCGCCCACAATGAATCCCTCGCGGAGCACCCGGGCCGTCGAGGACCGGACGGCCGGGTCTGCCGCCGTCGCGCCACTGCCGCGATGCCGGATGGCCTGGATCCCCAGGTAGACAAGGTAGGCGGCGCCGGCAAACTTCACCACGCTAAAGAGCAGGAGCGACTGGGCCAGCACCACCCCGACGCCCACGGCCACCGCGGCGATCTGCACCAACTCGCCGCCCGCGTTCCCCGCGACACTCAACAGGCCGCCCTTGCGTCCCAGGGCCAGCGTCCGTCCGATCACGAACAGCACGCTGGGCCCCGGGACGGCGATGAGCACGAGCGCCGCAAGGGCAAAAGCCAGGAGATTGGGGGCGGGAACCATGCCTGATCTTAACCCTCCCGGGGCGCTCCCGGGAGGGCCCCGGGACGGGGAGGCATGATTACCGCCCCGCAGGAACCTGCTGGAGCTGGGCCGTTTCGTCGGTGAGTTCGGCCCGGGCCCGGCCGTGGCCGCGGACCCAGAGCCGGTATGCGACCACCAGGAGGCCGAGCCAGACGGCGCCGACGTACAGCGCCACCCGGGTGTCCTCGAAGGCGCCCAGGATCACGATCACGAGAGCCATGAAGGCGATGGTCAGCACGGATGCGGCGGGCCACCAAGGGGACGGGAACTCCGACGCCGGCAGTCCCTTGCGGGCGATCTCGCGTTTCATGGCGACATGGGAGGCCAGGATCATGGCCCAGACCCAGACGGTCGCGAAGGTCGCGATCGAGGCGATGATCAGGAACACGTCCTCCGGGATCACCGCGTTCAGGACGACCCCCACCAGCAGGATGCCCGTCATCATCACCACGGTCATCCAAGGCACCCCGTGACGGGAGACCTTGCCGAAGCTCGCCGGGGCGTGGCCCTGCCGGGCCAGGCCGAAGAGGATCCGGCCGGCGCCGAAGATGTCGCTGTTGACGGCCGAGAGCGCCGCCGTGATCACCACGGCGTTGAGGATGTGAGGCGCGGCCGGAATGCCCAGGCTGCTGAAGATCTGCACGAAGGGGCTGCCGTTGCTGCCGACCTCGTCCCAGGGGAACAGGCTCATCAGCACGCCGAGGGTCAGCACGTAGAACAGCAGGACGCGCACGGGGACGGTGTTGACGGCCTTGGGGATGACCTTTTTCGGGTCGGCGGCTTCACCGGCGGTGATGCCCAGGGTTTCCACCCCGCCAAACGCGAACATCACTACCGCGAAGGAGGCCAGGAGCCCTTCGAACCCGTTGGGGAACAGGCCCCCGTGATCAACGAGGTTGCCGAGTCCGGGCGCCACGGTGGCGCCGCCGGTCTGGAAGCCGAAGACGATGATCGCGGCGCCGCCGGCGATCATGGCGATGATGGCCGCCACCTTGATCAGGGAGAACCAGAACTCCAGCTCGCCGAAGACCTTGACGCTGAGCAGGTTCAGGGCCGCCAGGAAGAAGATGATGGCCAGGACCCAGACCCAGCGCTCCACGCCGGGGAACCAGAACCCCATGTAGATGCTGAAGGCCGTGACATCCGCGATGGCGACAATTGCCATCTCGAAGACGTAGGTCCAGCCGGTCACGAACCCGGCGAGCGGGCCCAGATAGCGGCTCGCGTACTGGCCGAAGGACCCGGACACCGGATGCCGCACCGCCATTTCACCCAGGGCGCGCATCACCATGAAGACCGCGGCGCCGCCGATCATGTACGCCAACAGGACGGCGGGGCCGGCCTTCTGGATGGCGGAGGCGGAGCCGTAGAACAGCCCCGTGCCGATCGCCGAGCCCAGCGCCATGAAGCGGATGTGGCGGACGTTCAGCCCCCTGCTGAGTACGGAATCGACGGCGGCGCCGACGGCGGTGGCGGCGCCGCCGGTGCCTGCCTGGGCAGGTGCCGGTTTGGTGGCGGTTTGGGCTTGTTGCATGCGAATACCTTCTCGTCATTGGGAGGGGGATCGCTATCCAGCAGACCATGTCCGGCACTGCTGTGATGAGTCTCACGGGGACTTCGTGTCTTTGATTTCAGACTATGCGGCGGCCCGCGCCCGGGTTTCCCCACCTTTGCCGGGGCGCGACGGCGTGTGGCCCCGTGACGCCGGCGCGTCCCGGCGTCGCGGGGGCGAAGGTGGGGAAATTCCGCGCGGGGCAACCCGAGAGAAAGTCGAAAACTCTTGACATCATGTTAGATTTTCTTTACTTTTGCCATGTCAGGTTTGTTTTACATTCGGTTCATCGTGCGGGAGCGGCACTTGTCATTCGAAGAAAAGAGCGCCTGGATCATGGGGGTGCTGGGGCCGGAGCCTACGCGGTATATCTGGCGGCAGTCCTCGGGCCGGCCGGGAGCACGCCGCTCACGGATGTGCCATACATGGCGCCGCTGCTCTGGACGGTCGGCAGCTCGATCGTCCTGTCGATCGTCCTCCACATTCTCATCCGTGGCCTGTCCGCCAGGGGCGCCGGCATGAAGGACCAGCGGGACAGGGAGATCTACCGCTTCGGCGAGCATATCGGCCAGTCCTTTGTGGTCATCGGGGCGGTGGCGGCGCTCATCATGGCCATGGCCGAGGTGAATCAGTTCTGGATCGCCAACGCCATCTATCTGGCCTTCGTGGCTTCGGCGATCCTGGCCTCCGTGGCGAAGATCGTGGCCTACCGGCGGGGCTTCCAGACGTGGTGAAACCGACCAGGGTCACGAACTCCATCCGGCGCCTGCGGTTCGAAAACGGCGAACTGACCCAGGCGGAACTCGCCGAACGCATCGGCGTGACCCGGCAGACTGTCATCGCAATCGAACAGGGCCGCTACTCGCCGTCTCTGGAGTTGGCATTCCAGATCGCCCATGTTCTCAACGTTCCGCTCGACGACGTGTTCCAGTACCCCGACTCTGAAGGAGAAGCGCCATGAAAGCGATCATTCAGGACACCTACGGTTCCGTTGAGGTGCTGGAACTGCGCGACGTCGACGTTCCCGTCCCCGGCGACGACGACGTGCTGATCCGGGTCCGGGCCGCCGGCGTCGACCAGGGCGTCTGGCACCTCATGACCGGCCTGCCGTACCTGACCCGGGTTGCAGGCTACGGGCTGACGAAACCGAAGACGCGCATCCGGGGCCGGGCCGTCGCGGGCCGGGTGGAGACCGTCGGCCGGAATGTGGTCGGCTTCAGGCCCGGCGACGAGGTGTACGGCACGTGCGAGGGATCCTTCGCCGAATACGTGTGCGCGAAGGAAAGCCGTCTCGCGCTGAAGCCGAAGAACCTCAGTTTCGAGCAGGCCGCTGCCGTTCCCATCTCCGCCGTCACGGCCCTCCAGGCGCTCCGGGACACCGGCAAGGTCCAGCCAGGGCAGGACGTCCTCGTCATCGGCGCGGCCGGCGGCGTCGGCGCGTACGCGGTGCAACTCGCCAAGGCGTTCGGGGCGGAGGTGACAGGGGTGTGCAGCACCGCGAAGACCGATCTCGTCCGGTCGATCGGCGCCGACCATGTCATTGACTACACGCACGACGACTTCGCGGACGGGGCCAGGCAGTTCGACCTCATTGTCGACACCGCCGGCAACCGCCCGCTCTCCGTCCTCCGTCGGGCCCTCAAACCCAAGGGCACGCTCGCAATCGTCGGCGGGGAGGGCGGCGGGCGGCTCACGGGCGGATTTGAAAGGTCCCTCCGCGCGGCACTGCTCTCCGCATTCGTCGGCCAGCAGCTCAAGGGCGTCATGTCGGCAGAGCGCGCCGAGGACCTCCGGTTCTTGGCCGGGCTCATCGAGGCCGGCGCGGTGACGCCGGTGATCGGCAGGTGCTACGCCCTGGCCGACGCGCCGGCCGCCATCCGGGACCTGCGCGACGGCCAGGTCCGCGGGAAGGCCGTCGTCACCGTGTGACCGTCTTTGCTGTTTGAGCGCGGCCTACGGCGTGTCCCCGCGGAAGCGGGCCACGTACAGGCGCTGCCACGGCGTTTCCACCGTCAGACGCCGGTACCGACGGCGGACGTAGGACACCGCCTGGCCGGGCGGGACGCCGTCCAGGATGGCGATGCACGCCAGTGCGGTGCCCGTCCGGCCGATGCCGCGCCAGCAGGCCACTTCGACCCGTTCCGTCGCGGCCCGGCGCCAGGCTTCCCGGAACGCATCGAGCGCGTCCGGCCGGTCCGCGGGCAGCCGCAGGTCCGGCCAGAGGAGCCATCTGGAATCCCATTCCACCGGGGGCGGCTGTTGCCCCAGCAAGTACAGGCCGAATTCCGGAAGCGGGCCGGCGGGCAGCGGATAGTGCAGACCGCGGCCGCGGATGCTCCGGCCGGAAGGAAGAACCAGGACGCCGTCCTGGCCCGGCTCCCACGTCTGCTTCATGCTCCAGATCGTAGTACTTCGGCGGGATAGGCGGGCAGGGTTGCGCGGCGCGACCGGCGGGCGGGTGCGTCGAACGCGGGATTGTCCGGTATTCCAGACAGGGCGTACTGCTGACGGTATGGCGGACCTGCCCCGCCGGGCGCATGCTTAAGTACGGGATACCGGACACCAGCCGTTTTTCGAAGAGGATCCATGTCAGCTACTAGCCCTACCCTGAACCATCTGCCCGCTTCCGCGACGCCCGGAAATGCCCCGGCGGCCACGGCCGGCCCCGCAAGCAGCGCCACGGGCGGCACCGCGAGCACCCTCGGGGCCGCTCCCGAGGCCGCGCCCGTGATCACCCCCCAGGCTCCTGGCGCGCCTGCACCCAAACCCGTCCGCCGGGCCGCCACCGGAAAGGTGGCCTCGAAGGTGCCTGCGGCGGAAAACACGTTGCGTATCCTCAAACTGCTGGCCTCCAGGCGGGGGCCGATGGCGGCGTCGAACATTGCCACCGCGTTGGGCTTGCCGCGCTCCAGCGTCTACCACCTGCTCGGCGTGATGGAGGCGAACGGGTTTGTGCTGCACCTCCACGAGGAGCAGCGCTACGGCCTGGGCATCAGCGCGTTCGAGCTCAGTTCGGCCTATTCCCGCCAGGAGCCGCTGTCCCGGCTGGGCCGGCCCATGCTTGCCTCGCTCGTGGATGTGATCGGCGAAAGCGCGCACCTGGCCGTGCTGCACGGCCGCGACGTGCTCTACATCGTGGAAGAGCGGGCCAAAAACCGCCCGTCCCTCGTGACCGACGTCGGGGTCCGGCTGCCCAGCCACCTCACCGCGAGCGGCCGCGCGATTCTTGCCGCGCTGCCGAAGTCCCAGGTGCGGGCGCTGTACCCGAATGCCGCCGCATTCACGGCCCGACACGAAACCGAGTCGCCCATCATGAAGTACTCCGCGCTGTCCTCGCATCTGGACCAGGTCCGGCAGCGCGGCTACGCCACCGAACACGGTGAGGTGACGCCGGGCTTCGGCTCGATCGCCGCCGCCGTGACGGACCACGTCGGGTGGCCCACCGCCGCCGTCGCCGTGACCTTCCTTGAGGACAAGCTGCCCGCAGACCAGTGGCCGGCCCTGGCCGCCCGGATCCAGAAGGTCGCCGATGAACTCTCGATCCGGATCCACGGCCGCCCCGCCTGACCAGCTGCCCCAGCAACCCCCGTTGCTCTCTCAGTTATGGCTCCTATCCGGGCGTTTTAGGCGCCATAAGTGATAGCGCGACGGGGGAGGGGGATGCGGCAGCGGGGAACATCGGGGGCGTCTGGAATCCCGGACAGCACCCGTCCTTAGGCCCTGTTTACGCGGCCGCGAACAGGCTTTAGTTGATACAGAACCTCATTCCCCCGATTCATTCGACACGCACTCTTCACCCCACACCCTCCAGCACAGACACCACCACGAAACAAAGGAGCCCCTCATGGCACCCGCCGATTTCACCACCGGTGCCCGCCCGGTCAAAGCAGCCCGCGGCACCGAGCTCACCGCCAAGAGCTGGCAGACGGAAGCCCCGCTGCGCATGCTCATGAACAACCTCGACCCCGAGGTCGCCGAGCGCCCCGATGACCTCGTGGTCTACGGCGGCACCGGCCGCGCCGTCCGCAGCTGGGCCGCGTTCGACGCCATCACCCGCACCCTGGAAACCATGGAAAAGGATGAGACCCTGCTGGTCCAGTCCGGCAAGCCGGTTGGCGTCTTCCGCACCAACGAGTGGGCGCCGCGCGTCCTGCTGGCCAACTCCAACCTCGTCGGCGACTGGGCCACCTGGCCCGAATTCCGCCGGCTCGAGGCCGAGGGCCTGATGATGTACGGCCAGATGACCGCCGGGTCCTGGATCTACATCGGCACCCAGGGCATCCTGCAAGGCACCTTCGAGACTTTCGCGGCGATCGCCCGCAAGCTCACCGGGGACGAGAACGGCACCCTCGCCGGCACCCTGACGCTCACCGGCGGCTGCGGCGGCATGGGCGGCGCCCAGCCGCTCGCCGTCACCCTGAACGACGGCGCGTGCCTGATTGTCGACGTCGACGAGACCCGGCTGCGCCGCCGCGCCGGCAAGCGCTACCTCGACGAGGTGGAGACCGACCTCGACGCCGCCATCGCCAAGGTCCTCAAGGCCAAGGAAGAGCGCCGCGGCTGGTCCGTGGGCTACGTCGGCAACGCCGCCACGGTCTTCCCGGAGATCCTGCGCCGCCACAACGCCGGCGAGCTCACCGTGGACATCGTCACGGACCAGACCTCCGCACACGATCCCCTGAGCTACCTGCCCGAGGGCATCACGGTCGAGGAATGGCACCGCGAGGCCGCGGCGGACCCGGAAGGCTTCACGAAGAAGGCCCAGGCTTCCATGGCCAAGCACGTCCAGGCCATGGTCGAGTTCCAGGATGCCGACGCCGAGGTCTTCGACTACGGCAACTCCATCCGCGACGAGGCCCGCAAGGGCGGCTACAACCGCGCGTTTGAGTTCC
The DNA here is from genome assembly GCF_900104405.1 of Arthrobacter sp. ok909. Classification (NCBI taxonomy): domain Bacteria; kingdom Bacillati; phylum Actinomycetota; class Actinomycetes; order Micrococcales; family Micrococcaceae; genus Arthrobacter; species Arthrobacter sp. ok909. The sequence continues at coordinate 125,136 of NZ_FNJS01000004.1, forward strand.
CCGGCTTCGTCCCGGCCTACATCCGCCCGCTGTTCTGCGAGGGCCTCGGCCCGTTCCGCTGGGTTGCCCTTTCCGGCGACCCCGAGGACATCGCGGTCACGGACAAGGCCATCAAGGAGCTGTTCCCCGAGAACAAGCACCTGCACCGCTGGATCGACGCAGCCGGTGAGCGCGTCGAATTCGAGGGCCTGCCGGCCCGCATCTGCTGGCTCGGCTACGGCGAACGCGCCAAGGCCGGCCTGCTGTTCAACCAGCTCGTCAAGGAAGGCAAGGTCAAGGCGCCCATCGTGATCGGCCGCGACCACCTCGACTCCGGCTCCGTCGCGTCCCCTTACCGCGAAACCGAGGCCATGGCCGACGGCTCCGACGCGATCGCCGACTGGCCGCTGCTCAACGCCCTGCTCAACACCGCCTCCGGCGCCACCTGGGTCTCCATCCACCACGGCGGCGGCGTCGGAATCGGCCGCTCCATCCACGCCGGTCAGGTCTCCGTCGCCGACGGCACCGACCTCGCCGCGGAAAAGCTCGCGCGCCTCCTCACCAACGACCCCGGCATGGGCGTCATCCGCCACGCCGACGCCGGCTACGACCGCGCCCTCGAGGTCGCCAAGGAACGCGGCGTCCGCATCCCCATGTCAGAGTCCCGCTAACCAAACTCGCGAAAACCTCGTCGATTGCTCCGTAAACGCCGTTTTGAGCCTTGAAAAGGGCCACAACGGAGCAATCGACGAGGACGCCGAACCAACACTTAGACCTAGGTAGATTTCAATGACTCTCACAACGCACGAACCGCTCACCGTCACCCTCGGCTCCAGCGGCGTCACGCCCGAGGACGTCGTCGCCGTCGCCCGCCACGACGCCAAGGTGACCATCGCCCAGGAAGCCCTGGACACCGTCGCCAAGGTCCGCGCCCACATCGACGACCTCGCCCACAGCGAGGTCCCGGCGTACGGCATCTCCACCGGCTTCGGTGCGCTGGCCAACCGGCACATCCCCAACGAGCTGCGCACCCAGCTGCAGAAGTCGCTGATCCGCAGCCACGCCGCCGGCATGGGCCCGGCCGTGGAACGCGAAGTGGTCCGCGGCATCATGTTCCTGCGCGCCAAGACCCTCGCCTCCGGCCGCACCGGCGTCCGCCCCGTGGTCCTGCAGACCATGGTGGATGTGCTGAACGCCGGCATCACCCCGGTGGTCCGCGAATTCGGCTCACTCGGCTGCTCCGGCGACCTCGCGCCGCTGTCGCACTGCGCCCTTGTCCTGATGGGCGAAGGCGAAGCGATGGGCCCCGATGGCGAGCTGTACGGCGCCAAGGGCGCGCGCCCCGTCGCCGAGCTCCTTGCCGCCCACGGCATTGAACCCGTCACCCTGGCCGAGAAGGAGGGCCTGGCGCTCGTCAACGGCACCGAGGGCATGCTGGGCATGCTGCTGATGGCCATTGCGGACATCCGCCAGCTGCTCACGACGGCGGACATCACCGCAGCGCTCAGCGTCGAGGCGCTGCTCGGCACGGACCAGGTGTTCCTGCCCGAGCTGCACGCCGCGCTCCGGCCGCACCCGGGCCAGGCTGCCTCCGCGGACAACATGCTCCGGGTCCTGTCCGACTCGCCGATCGTGGCCTCGCACCGGATCAACGACACCAAGGTCCAGGACGCCTACTCGCTGCGCTGCGCACCCCAGGTGGCCGGCGCCGTCCGCGACACGGTTGACCACGCAGCCCTGGTCGCCTCCCGCGAACTGGCCGCCGCGATCGACAACCCGGTGGTCCTGCCCGACGGCCGCGTCAGCTCCAACGGCAATTTCCACGGCGCCCCGGTGGCCTACGTGCTGGACTTCCTGGCCATCGCCGTCGCGGACCTGAGCTCCATTGCCGAGCGCCGGACCGACCGGATGCTGGACCCGGCACGCTCGCACGGACTGCCGGCCTTCTTGGCCTCGGACCCCGGTGTCGACTCGGGCCTCATGATCGCCCAGTACACCCAGGCGGGCCTGGTGTCGGACAACAAGCGGCTGGCCGTCCCGGCGTCGGTGGACTCGATCCCGAGCTCGGCGATGCAGGAGGACCACGTCTCCATGGGGTGGCACGCGGCCCGCAAGCTCCGCCGCGCCGTCGAGAACCTGCGCCGCGTCCTGGCGATCGAACTCGTGACCTCGGCCCGGGCGCTGGATATCCGCACCCAGGTCTCCGGCGGCGAACTGACGCCGGGGCCTGCGGGCACGGCCGTGATCGCCGCGCTGCGCGACGTCGTCGACGGTCCGGGCACCGACAGGTTCCTGTCGCCGGAGCTCGAAGCGGCGGACGCCCTGGTGGCGTCGGGCGCGGTCAGGGCTGCGGCCGAATCGGCTGTCGGAAATCTCGCCTGAGAAGAAACAAAGTGCACTGCAGTTGAATATTTCCCGGCGCCCTCGAAATCTTTGGCGACACGGACAGCGGGGGCCCGGGAACTGTAGTACAAATGGAAAGTCCACACCAACGAAGTTGTGGCAAAGAACACATACAAAGGGGTAGAAGTTCAATGAAAGCACGCGGCACGGTACTGTCCAGACGCCTTGCATCCGCAGCCACGGTTTCCGACTGGAGCGGCCTCCGGGTCGGCGAACGGGTCGAAATCGTCAAGCACGCACAGGTCATTGCGGCCGGTGAGGTTGAAGAAGTCTCACTGAGCGGCAACGTCCTCTGGCTGGTCCCCGCCGGGCCGTCCGAGACGCAGCTCTTCCTGCAGTCCGACGGCGTCCAGGTGCGCCGCGTCTAACACGCACAAGAAAGTCCCCGCCCTTCCCCGGCTCCGCATTGCGCGGCCCGGGAAGGGACGGGGACTTTCTGCGTTCCGGGTGGCGTTCCGGGAGGGCGATTCGACAGCCCCCGCACGGCGGGGACTGGATACGGCGGGGGCCGGGCGCTGTCCGACCCGGATGCGGCGGGCTCTGCCCCCGGCCGCGGCTAGTGCGCCGCAAATGGCGGCGGTCCCAACAGCACGATGCCGCCGTTCCTGCGGGCCGACTCCTGTACCTTGCTGAAGTCCACGGGGCCCGCCGGGGCTGAACCGTCGGCCGAGCCGCCGGACGAACCATCGGCAGAGTCGTCGGGGGAGAGCGGCGTGCTCGCATCCCAGTAGAAGGCCTCGCAGCAGCCGGGCGTGTGCAGGCAGAGCATCCGCGCGGAGTCGGACACCACCATGAACGCGTGGGGAACTCCCCGCGGCGCCACGGCGAGGCCGCCGGCGCCGATCCGGTGCTCCTCGCCGTCGACATGCATGAGGATCTCGCCCTCGAGGATGAACATCGTCTCATCCGAATCGGGGTGGCTGTGCAGCGGTGTCATCTTGCCGCCGGCCATCTGGTCCTCGAAGAGCAGGAACGCCCCGCCGGTCTCCCCGGCCCTGGCTTTCCAGGTGTGAACTCCTCCGCCGAAGAACCAGCGGCGCTCGCCCTGTCCTTTTGTCCGGATGATGGTTGCCTGGCTACTGACCGCTTCCATGGGATCGCCTCTTCGGGATCGCTTCTGAGCAATTTATGGGACTGATGTCCCATAACAAGACTGAGGTACCATGAATTCCATGTCAACCCCCTACAAGGACGCAGGCCGGACGGGCCAAAAGCGCCGCACGTTCGAGGCTCTGGTAGCGGCCGCCCGCGAGGCGGTGGCGGCGGGGGAAGCCCCGACAGTTGATGGCACCGCCGCAGCGGCCGGCGTCGCCCGGAGCACGGCCTACCGGTACTTCCCAAGCCAGCGCGAGCTCCTCGCTGCGGCCCACCCGGAAACGGTCCGGCAGTCCCTGCTGCCGGCGGACGCCCCCGAGGACCCCGCGGAGCGGCTGGACGCCGTGGTGCTGGAGTTCACCAGGCTGATCGTCAACACGGAGGCGCAGCAGCGCACCATGCTCAGGCTGTCCCTGGAACGCGACCCGGCGGAGCCGGCGCAGGCTCTGCCGCTGCGGCAAGGCCGGGCGATCGCCTGGATCGAGGAAGCGCTCGCTCCACTCCAAGAGACGTTGTCAGGTCCCGGGATCCGGGCGCTGGCCCTGGCCGTGCGCAGCGCGATCGGCATTGAGGCCCTCGTCTGGCTGACGGACATCGGCGGGCTCTCACGGGAGCAGGCCATGGCGTCGATGCGCTGGTCCGCGCAGGCACTCCTCCGGCAGGCCCTCGCGTCCGGGCCCCCGCCGGCGGCTGCCGGCTGACGCCTACCCCAGCAGCGTGTTGACCAGCCGGGCGGCCACCTTCGCGGTGCGGGCGTCGATATCAAACTCCGGGTTCAGCTCGGCGACATCCAGGTGCAGGAGCTTCCCGCTCGCCGCCACCTGCCGGCACACGGCACTGATCACCGGAAGCGGCACCCCGTACGCGGCCGGGGCGCTCACCCCGGGGGCCACCGAGGCCGGCAACACGTCCAGATCGATCGTGAGGTACAGCGCGTCCACCTGCGCCAGGAACGCCGCCACAAACGCCTGGGCGCCCTCCGCCGAGCAGTCCTCGTCTAGCAGGTAGTCCACGCCGAGTTCCGCTGCGGTCCGGAACAGCGCCCGTGTGTTGTTCGGCTCGGAAATGCCGACGACGGCGTAGCGCAGTTCGCGGCCGGCGGCGGCTTCCGCGCGGGCCATCTGCAGGAACGGCGTCCCGGAACTGGGCACGGCCTCGTCACGGAGGTCGAAGTGGGCATCGAGGTTCAGCACGCCCACTCTCAGGCCCCCGCGCACGGCAGACGATCCGGCGACGCCGAGGTAACTGGCGAACGCGGTTTCGTGGCCGCCGCCCAGCACGACCGGAAGCTGTCCGGCATCGATGAGCCGGGAGATCGCCACCCCGGCGCGTGCCTGCCCGGCCTCCAGGGACTCATCGCGCACGGTGACGTCGCCGGCGTCCAGCACGTCCCGGTCGAGGTGGAAGGCGAGCGGACCCAGAGCGGCCCTGATGGCGGCGGGGGCGGCCGCGGCGCCGGTGCGGCCCTTGTTGCGGCGCACGCCCTCATCGCTGCCGAAGCCGAGGATGACGGCGGGCCGGGTCCGGGAGGAGGCCGTGGCCGGGCATGCGGGCGGGGCGTAGGGGGCCACGGCCTGCCACCACCGCCGGTGCTCGGCGCCGTCGCCATCGAACCGCCCGGTCCAGGGCTGCGGCGGGACATCAACGGTGAGCGCAGAAGAATCCATGGTTCTAGCTCACCGCAGCCGGGACCCGAACACCAGCCGCTGCGCCCCGGGACTGTCCGGAATCCCGGAAACTCCACCCGCCGGGGGCCAAACGGTGGCGGCCAACCAAGAGCGCCGAGTTGGGATTTCGCCGCAATGTTTTCGAAAAACACTGCCGCGAAATCCCAACTCGGCGCAAGGGAAAGGCGGGAGGACCCTAGTGGATGCCGAGGGCCGCCTCGATCGGGCCGATCGCGAAGAACAGCGTGAACGCGGCAGCCACAACCCACATGAGCGGGTGCACCTCGCGGGCCCGGCCCTGGAACAGGCGGATCAGCACGAAGGTGATGAAGCCCGCGCCCAGGCCGTTGGCGATCGAGTACGTGAACGGCATGAGGGTGAAGGTCAGGAACGCCGGGATCGCGATGCCCAAGTCCTGCCAGTCGATCTTGCCGACCTGCGAGACCATCATGAAGCCGACGATCACGAGGGCCGGGGCCACGGCCTCGAATGGCACGAGGTTGATCAGCGGGGTGAAGAACATGGCCACGAGGAACAGCAGCCCCGTGACGATGGATGCCATGCCGGTGCGGGCCCCTTCGCCGATGCCGGCGCCGGATTCGACGTAGATCTGGTTCGAGGAGACGGAAGCGCCGCCGCCGATGATCGCGCCGAGGGCGTCCACCTGCAGCACACGGTCCACGTTGGGGATGTTGCCGTCCTTGTCGATCGTGCCGGCCTCGGTGGCCAGGCCCACCATGGTGCCCATGGCATCGAAGAAGATGCTGAGCAGGATCACGAAGGCCAACAGGGTGGCAGCGACGAAGCCGAGGTGCTCAAAGGCGCCGAACGGGTTGGCTTTGCCGATCAGGGACAGGTCCGGGGCGGCCCACTCGGAGAACTTGGGCGCCACAAGGGACCAGCCCTGCGGGTTGTGGGTCTTGCCGTCGAAGCTGGGACCAATGTGCAGCGTGGATTCCAGGATCACGGACAGGATGGTCGAGGCGACGATGCCGATCAGGATGGCGCCCTTGACCTTGCGGACCACCAGGGCGATGGTCAGGATCAGGCCGAAGACGAACACGAAGGTGGGCCAGCCCAGCAGCTTGCCGTCAAAGCCCAGGCCGACCGGAACGGTGGTGCCTGCGACATCCGGGATGCGGCGCACGAAGCCCGCGTTGACGAGGCCGATCAGGGCGATGAAGAGGCCGATGCCGACCACGATCGCGGTCTTGAGCCCGTCGGGCACAGCCTTGAACACGGCCGTCCGGAAGCCGGTGAGGACCAGAATCAGCATGGTGATGCCCGAGAGCATGACCAGGCCCATCATGTCCGGCCAGGACAGCCCGGGGTTGGTGGCCACCGTGACGGCGACGAATGCGTTGACACCGAGCCCGGTTGCCAGGGCAAAGGGATGCTTGGCCCACGCGCCCATGAGGATCGTGAGGATGCCGGCCACGAAGGCGGTGGTTGCGGCGACCGCGGGGAAGCCGAGCGTCGTTCCTGTCGAGTCCGGTCCGGAGAGGATCAGCGGGTTAAGCACCACAATGTAGCTCATGGCGAAGAACGTGGCGAACCCTCCGCGGATCTCGCGCGAGAAGTTCGACCCCCGCTCGGAAATCTTGAAATACCGGTCGAGTGCAGAGCCCTGCTTGAGCATTAGTCCTCCGGGAGTGATGGGTGTTGGCTAAATCCTATTGGGAGCCCCGCGGCCAACCCCTTGTTTTCGCCTAGTCTGTAAGGAAGACAACACTAGGAGTAGCCTGCCCATGCGCCCTGTCCGACACCTATTGAGTGCCCTGCTGGGCGCCGTCGTCTTTGCGGCCGTCCTGCTGGGAGCCGTCGGCCCGGCGTCGGCGCACGATACCGCGGAGTCCACGAGCCCGCCCTCCGGAGCCACCGTGGCCACCCCGCCGGACAAGGTCTCCGTCACGTTCAACCACAATCCTCTGGCCCTGGGCTCGGAGATCCTGGTCAATGACGCCACGGGCGCCAACTGGGCGGACGGTTCCGTGGAGATCGTGGACAACGTCGCTTCACAGAAACTGAAGTCCGGCGCCCCTGCAGGGCTCTACACCGTGCGGTGGCGGGTGGCCAGCTCCGACGGCCACCCGATCGAGGGCAGCTTCACGTTCACCGCCACTGCGGCAGCATCTGGCACGACGGCGGCTTCCGCAGTCCCAACGATGGGCACCGCCCAGCCGGGCGTAACGCAGGCGCCGGCCCCGGTGCCTGATGCATCGCAGCCGTTTCCCTGGAGTGTCATGGGCTTCGTCGCGGTGGGGGTCGGCATCCTGGTGGCCCTGGGCCTGATGGCCAAACGCCGCCTCACCCCGGACGCGGACAGCGACATCGTCAGCGATTCAGGCAGCGACGCCGACAGCTGAACCAAAAGCAACGCGGGGTCAGTTAAGGCCCATCCGGCGCCCGGCCACCGCTGACCCCGCGTTGCTAAGCGGGAGCCGCCAGGGCGAAGCCGCCGGGCAGGAGCGTGGGGTGGCCGTCCGGGTAGACCTTGGCGGAGATCGCCTGCCCCACCACCTTGGCCTGGCGCAGGACCTCCTTCGGTGTGGGGGTGATGAGCTCGCCGACCCCCACGAGGTACATCCCGAGGGCATGCATCGCCGTCATGAGGTTCTGTCCGGCCGCCATGCCGAGCTGCGAGAGCATGCGGCGCAGCTGGCTGTGGGCGCAGCGGGTCAGGACGAGGTGGTCGGCCAGGAGGACACCGCCGGGGGTCTGGACGGCCCACTGCTCGGTGGGGGCCCCGTCCGCCCCGGCCTCGAGGTGGTCCAGTTGCAGGGCCCGGATGTTGTTCCGCACATCGAGCTTGTGGCTTGCCGCGTAATTGCGCAGGTGCCGCAGGATTTCGTTGCGCTCCTTCAGGCTCGCGGCATCTGCCGCGTCGCAGCGCTGGAGCGATGAGGTGTTGGCCGGATGGCCGGACCCCAGAAGGTCCAGGCCGTCCACAATGATGGATGCGACGCCGCGGCGCTGGAGCTCGCTGGCCACAGCCAGCCCGGAGAGACCCGTCCCGATGACTACGGCCGTAGTCCGCTCAATCCCGCCGTACAAAGGCATGCTCGACACTGCAGGGTTCCTCCTCGAAATGGTGCCAGTCGCGGGGTGAAACCCCGGACGCTGACCGAAACCTGGTTCCGGCCGCAGCAACCCCAGTAGCTGCGTTCTGTAATGCCGGTCTCGGTTCAGCAACGCCTCGAAGGATACCCAAGATTCGCGCCGATGGATAGGGAAGGTAGGACATTGGCCGAAGTCCCGGATTTTCGCGGATTCCGTGCCGGCCGTCGTGGGGCTCCGGCCCCGAATGCCCGGGAAACCGGGCCGGGAAACAGCGTGTTAACTCTGCGTAAATCCTTCGGCCGAGGGCCGCCGGACCCGCCCGAACCGCCGTCTTGTGTGTTCGAAGTTAAGGGGGAATAGTGAGGAAAATCAGGGGTTCCTGGGCGCAGATTCGGGGCCGCCTCGCCGGTGAACGCCGGGCGCCGGTACTTCTGGCAGAATAGCCGCAACATCAGGCAAGAATCGCGAGGAGGCGGACCCATGGGCCGTGAACAGGTGCATCCGGACCCGGCAGGGGAGACCGGCGGCGAGCAGGCGCCTCCGCGTGGCATCGTGGTGGGCGTGGATGGCTCCGACCACAGCCACTGTGCCCTCGTGTGGGCAGCCCGCGAGGCCGAGCGCCGTCGCCGCCCGCTGCACATCGTGACCGCCTATTCGGTTCCGATTTTTGCCGCATCCGGGCTCGACGGCGGCTACGCCACCGTGGACGACTCCGTGATCCGCGAAGGCGCCGAAGCCATCCTCAAGCACGCCCTGGACAAGGTGGCCGGCTACAACATCGACGTCGACGCGTCCGTGGAGAACGGCGACGCCTCCGGCGTGCTGCTGGATATCAGCGAAACGGCAGAACTTCTGGTGTTCGGAACCCGTGGCCGCGGCGGCTTTGTTGGCCGGCTGCTCGGCTCCGTCAGCAGCGCGCTGCCCGCCCACGCGAAGTGCCCTACCGTCACCGTTCCGCTGATCTGCGCGGACCGCCTGGGGGAAATCACTGACGACAAGCACGTCCTGGCCGAACGGGCGAAGTCGGGCCACCAGCCTGTCGAGAACGTCGTGGTGGCCGGCGTCGACGGCTCCGACCAGGCCCGCATCGCGGTGCTGGAGGCCGCAGCAGAGGCCGAACGGCTCTCCGCCCGGCTCCGGCTGGTGTGCGCCGTGCCGCAGTACACCGGCTCACTGGCCTGGGTGCCCACCCCGATGGACCGCGATGCCTTGTTCGCGGACATCAAGGTCCAGCTCGACGCCGGCGTGGCCTGGGTGCGGAGCCACTTCCCCGGACTGGAGGTCGAGACCCAGCTCGTGGACGGTTCTCCCGTCGACATTCTCGTGGGCGCCAGCCGGCACGTGGAACTTGTGGTGCTCGGCACCCGCGGCCGCGGCGGCTTCGCCGGAATGCTGCTGGGCTCCACAACCGACGGCGTCCTCCACCACGCCAAGGGACCGGTCATGGTGGTGCCGGACCGCGACGACCCCCGGCTGGCGGACAGGGCCAGCTTCGGCCCGATGCTCGGCGACTCCTAACCGCCTGAGGCTACGGGCTCGACGCCGGAAGGACGGTCCGCACATGGAGCACCCCCGGAGGCCGGACCCGTCCGGAGACGCGGTCCTGGCCCAGGACGCACCGGTCCTGGCCTTGGAAAGTCTTGGCCAGGACATGCTGGCCGAGGCCGGCGGCAAGGCGGCCAACCTGGGCGAGCTGGCCCGGGCGAGCCTGCCCGTTCCCCCTGGCTTCTGCCTGACGACCCGGGCCTATCTGGACGCCACGGCCTCCACTGCGCTGGCGGACGTGCACCATGCCATCGCCGCAACCGCCCCCGGTGACCTGGCCGGACTGGCCTCGCTCGCCGCAAAGGCCCGGGCAATGGTGCTCGACGCCGCCGTCCCGGCCGGCATCGATGCTGCCGTGCGGGCCGCCTATGCGGCGCTGGGCGACGATACGGCGGTCGCGGTGCGGTCCTCCGCGACCGCCGAGGACCTGCCCTTTGCCAGTTTCGCCGGCCAGCAGGACACGTTCCTGAATGTGGTCGGCGCGGATGCCGTGCTGTCCGCCGTCCGGCAGTGCTGGGCCTCGCTGTGGACCGACCGCGCGGTGACGTACCGGGCGGTGCAGGGAATCGGCCCGTCCGCGGTGTCCCTCGCGGTGGTGGTCCAGCGCATGGTGGACGCGGCCGTGGCGGGGGTGCTCTTCACAGCCAACCCGGTCACCGGGCGACGGCACGAGGCCGTCATCGACGCCAGCCCGGGACTGGGGGAGGCCGTGGTGTCCGGGGCCGTCAACCCGGACCACTTCGTGATCGACGGTGCCACGGGAACGATCCTGGAGCGGCGGATCGGGGACAAAGGACTGCTCATCCGTCCCCTCCCCGGCGGCGGAACCGAGCGGGTGGCACAGCCGGGAGCCGGGTCCGGGCCAAGCCTGAACGATGCCCAGCTGGCCGTGCTGGAACTCCTGGGCCGCCGTGCCGAGGTGCATTTCGGCTCGCCGCAGGACCTCGAATGGGCCATCGGCCGGGACGGTGCCGTGTGGCTGACCCAGTCCAGGCCCATCACCACGCTCTATCCGATGCCGGACAAGCCGCCGACCGGGCCGGGGCCGCGCGTCTATCTGTGCTTCAGCCTGGCCCAGGGCCTGACCCGGCCGCTGACGCCGATGGGCCTCGCCGGCATCCGGCTGATTGCATCCTCCGTGGCGGAGGCGGCGCACTTCCCGGTGCCGGTGCCCCGGGACGGCCCCCCGCCGTACGCGGAGGCCGGACAGCGCATCTTCTTCGACCTCACTCCCGTGGTCCGGAGCAAGGCCGGGCGCGCGTTCGTCCCCCGGGTCTTCGACATCATGGAGGCGCGGTCGGCGGTTGTGCTGCGCCAGCTCTTCGCCGATCCCAGGTTCTCCGTCGTCACCAGCTCGCCGTGGCGGCTCCTGCGCCGCGTCGCCCCGGTGGCGGCGCGGGCGAGAGTCCCGGAGACCCTGGTCCGCGGCCTGCTCCGGCCCGAGGACGCGCTGCGCCGGGCCGACCGTGTGGGCGAACAGCTCAGGGCCTCCCTCACAGTGCCCGCCGCCGCCACGGCCGCGCAGCGACTGGACCACGTTGAGCGGATCCTCAGCCGGAACGTCTTTCCGGTGGTTCCCGCCCTCATGCCGCTGCCCGCGCTGGGGTTCGCGCTGCTGGCCGCGGCCGGGAAACTCGCGGGAAGCCCGGGGAACGGGGCACTGCAGGACGTCCTGCGGGGCCTGCCCAACAACGTGACCACCGAAATGGACCTCGACCTCTGGGCGCTGGCTGCCGCCATCCGGAAGGACTCCGCAGCGGCGGCGGTGTTCGGCCGGACCGCACTGCCCGAGCTGGCGCGGCGCTACCGGACAGGGGAGCTTCCCGGCGTCGTGCAGTCCGGGCTCTCCGGCTTCCTGAGCCGGTACGGCCACCGGGCCGTGGCGGAAATCGACCTCGGCATGCCCCGCTGGTCTGACGACCCGACCCACATCCTCGGCGTCCTGGCCAACTATCTGCGCGTGGATGACCCGGCGTTCGCCCCGGACCGGCAATTTGAGAAGGCGGCGCGGGAGGCGGACGCGCAGGTGGAGCGGCTTGTGGCTGCGGCGAAGCAGCGCAGCCGCCTGCGCGGAACGCTTGTCCGGGCCGCGCTGAGACGGACCCGGATGTTCGCCGGGTTGCGTGAACTGCCCAAGTACCACCTCGTGGAGGCGCTCGGCGCTGTCCGGCAGCAGCTCGCGGCGGTGGGGGCCGAACTCGCCGCAGCAGGGGTCATCGAGGCGGCGGACGATATCTTCTTCCTCGACCTGGACGAGGCGCACGCGGGCCTGGGCGGCGCCGCGCTGCGCGGGATCGTGCAGCAGCGCCGGGAGGCGTACTTGGCCGAATTGGGCCGGCGGCACATTCCGCGCGTGCTGCTTTCGGATGGCACCGAGCCCGAAGCCGTGCAGTCCGACGCCGGCAGCCGGGGTGCCGGGGACGCGGACCGATCGGCGGGGGTGCTCTCCGGGACGCCGGCCTCGGCCGGCATCGTCACTGCCCCGGCCCGCGTGATCCTGGACCCGCAGGGCGCGCACCTGGAACCGGGCGAGATCCTCGTGGCGCCATCTACGGATCCCGGCTGGACGCCACTGTTCCTGACGGCCGGCGGCCTCGTGATGGAAATGGGCGGCCCCAACTCCCACGGCGCCGTCGTCGCGCGGGAATACGGCATCCCCGCGGTGGTGGGCGTACCCGACGCGACATCGCGGATCGCCACGGGCCACGACATCACGGTCGACGGCGCCGCCGGCACCGTGACACCGGCGCCGTGATGCCGTCACGGTAGCGCTGCTCGCTACAGTGGGCCCATGAGCGAAGCACGCGGTTCGGAGGGCCAGCATCCCGGGGCAAGCGGCATGCCCTGCACGGGCGCCCCGGTAGCCGAGACCGCACCGCCCGAAACTCCTGCGCCCGAAGCCACCGCGCCGGAAACCCCCGCGCCCCAAGCCACCGCGCCGGAGGCGCACGCCCCGGAAGCTTCCGGCCGGCTCCGGTCCCCGGACCGGGATGCATGGCTGCCGGCGTGGCTCGTGGAGCATCCGCTGACGGCCGGCTGGGGGTGGGCCGGGTTCTGGGCGGCGCTGATCGTGGCCGACGAGTTCCTGGACCTGGCAGGCTGGTCCTGGTATGTGCTGGTGGCCATGGCCGCGCTGCCGACCCTGCTGGCCAGCATCGCCTTGCTGCACGCGACCCCGCGCCGGTACCTGAAACCGCGCCGGGACTCCGTGCTGGGCCACTTCTTTGTCCGCTTCCTCGCCCTGATTGCCGCGTTCCTCGTGTGGGGCGTGTCCGTGGTCATGAGCGCCTCGATCTCAACGACCCTTCAGTCGCTCGTCGGCGCGTCCGAACGCGAGGTCACCGCAGTGGGCTTCAACCTCCTGCTAGCCGCGATCCCGCTGGTGGTCTCGGTACTGTGGCTGGCGTTCATCATCCGCTGTGCCTGGTTCCTGCGGCGGCTCCGGGGCTGGAAACAAGCCCCGGAATCCGGCACCGTGCCCAAGAAGTTCCTGCGCGACAGGCCACGGCTGAAGCGGGTGGTGGTGGGCCTCGCGCATCCCGGGCTGTTGCTCGTGGCCGGCCTTGGCACCTCGGTGCTCGCGCTCCTGCTCGGCGCCGTCGAGCTGACCATCAACGTGCTGAAGTAGGACACCGCGCGGCCGGGGCCAGGCGTACTGTTGATGTATGAGCTGCACTGCTGGAGCACGCGTTCTTGAGACGCGGAATTGTGAATCACTTCTTTTTGGGGCGCGGTCACGATGACCCGCACGTGGCTGCGGTGGCTGCCCGCCGTGGCCGTTCCCGCCGTCATCGCCGCCGGTGCGCTGGCCGGATCCCTGCCCGCCAGCGCCGGGGATCCGCTGCCGCCCAAGACGCCCGAACAGGTGCTGCAGCTGATCGCCCAGCACAGCGAGCCCGCCCTCTCCGGAACCCTGGAACAGTCCTCGGAGCTCGGCCTTCCCGAACTTCCCAAGACCGGTCCAGGCGCGGATTCTTCAAGCACCGCCTGGCTCGAACTGCTGACCGGGCCGCACACCGCGCGCGTCTATCGCGACGGCCCGGACCACGCCCGCATTCAGGTGATGGACCAGCTGGCCGAACGGAACGCCGTCCGCAACGGCAACGACGTGTGGTTCTACAACTCCAAGGACAATACGGCTTCCCACGTCCAACTCCCGGCCGACGCCGGCAACGCCCACAACAGCGGCAAGGACGCCACGGCCACCCCGGACCAGCTCGCCGCAATGTTCTTGGCCAAGATCGACCCCAGCACTGACGTCACGGTGGGCGCCGACGTCCAGGTGGCAGGCCGGCCCGCGTACAACCTGGTGCTCACGCCGAAGTCCGACGCCACCCTGGTCTCGTCCATCGCAGTTGCCGTGGACGGCCAGACCGGCCTGCCGCTGGGCGTTGAGGTCAAAGCCCGCGGACAGTCGGATCCCGCCTTCCGCGTCGCCTACACGAGCCTGACCCTTGCGGCCCCCGACGCGTCCGTCTTCGCGTTCAGCCCGCCGCCGGGCGCCACGGTCAAGGAGATCCCGGTCCCGGAGCACAAGCACGGCACTGACTCCGAAAAGGCGACGCCCCCGGCCAAGGACAGCGCACGCAAGCCGGCCGTCACCGGGTCCGGCTGGGACGCGGTGGTTGAGTTCCCGGCGGGAACGCAGAAGCCGACGTCGGACGCGGCGGCACCGCTCCAACAGCTCACCGTCCCGGTCCAGGGCGGCCGGCTCCTGTCCACCGCGCTGGTGAACGTCCTGATGCTCGACGACGGGCGGATCTTTGCCGGCTCGGTGCCTGTGGAGCGGCTCCAGGCCGCTGCCGCGCAGAAGTGAATACGGGCCCGGTTTCCGGGGACCTGCCGGTGACGGCCGCGTGAGTGCCGCCGGACCGGCGGCCGAGCTGAGCACCGAGCTGAGCATCGAGACCAGGGGCCTGACCAAGCGGTTCGGCCATCAACTGGCTGTCGACGATGTCGATCTCGCCGTGCCGAAAGGGGCCGTCTTCGGCTTCCTGGGCCCCAACGGCTCGGGGAAGACCACCACCATCAGGCTCCTGCTGGGCCTGGCCTCGGCCACCGGCGGCTCCATGCGCGTCCTGGGCGAGGAGATGCCCGGGAAACTCAATGACGTCCTGCCCCGGGTCGGCGCCCTGGTCGAGGGGCCGGCCTTCTACCCCTTCCTCTCCGGCGCAGCCAACCTGCACCGCATGGACGCCGCGGATCCCTACGGTCAGGCCGCCACGCGGCGGGCCCGGGTCCAGTCGGCCCTGGACCGGGTGGGCCTGACGCACGCGGCGGACAAGAAGGTCCACGCCTATTCACTGGGCATGAAGCAGCGGCTGGGGATCGCCAACGCCCTGCTGGCGCCGCGGGACCTTCTGGTGCTGGACGAACCCACCAACGGACTGGATCCCCAGGGCACCCGGGAAGTGCGCAGCCTGGTGCGTTCGCTCGCGGCCGACGGCGCCACGGTGTTCGTCTCCAGCCACCTGCTGGCCGAAGTGGAACAGATCTGCACGCATGCGGCCATCATGAGCGCGGGACGCCTAGTGGCGCAGGGAACCCTGGCGGAGCTGCGCCGGGCGGGCCAGGCGCGGATCCGCGTGCTGACGCCGGACCCCGGCACCGCGGCGCAGGTGCTGGCCGGGCTGGGACTGACTGCCACGGTGAGTCCCGACGGCGCCGCTTCCGCGGGGCCCGACGCGGTCCTCTTCGCGCCGCTGCCTGCACCGGCGGTAGCGCCGGCCCCGGCGGCCCGGGAAACGGCAGGGGCCGTGGACGCGGGGCTGCAAGCCGTGGAACCCGAAGCCGTGGTGGCCGCCCTCGTGGCAGCGGGGGTCCGGGTCCGCGGCTTCGCGACCGAACAGGTCAGTCTGGAGGACCGCTTCGTGGCGTTGACGGGGGAGGGGTTCGACGTTGTCCAGTAAGGGCTCATCCGCGGGCGGCCCGTCGGGGGCCTCAACAGGCAGCCCGGCCGGCAGCCCAAGCGGAGCGGCGGGTGACGCCGCCACCGGCGTTACGGCGGCGAGCCTGCCAGGCCGACGCCGGTCCCTGGCCGGCGGCCTGCTGGCCTCTGAGCTCGGCCTGTTGTTCCGCCGCCGCAGGACGTGGGCCATGCTGTGCGCGCTGGCGGCCATCCCCGTCCTGATCGCCGTGGCCGTGCGGGTCTCCTCAGCCGTGCCGTCCGGCAGAGGGCCCGCCTTCCTGGACAGGATCACCCAGAACGGCCTGTTCGTAGGCGTCACGGCGATGGTGGTCTCCGTACCGCTGTTCCTGCCGCTGACTGTCGGTGTGGTGGCCGGAGACACGATCGCCGGCGAGGCCGGGCAGGGAACGCTCAGGTATCTGCTGGTGGCTCCGGCCGGGCGGGTCCGCCTGTTGCTCGTCAAATATGCCGGCGCGGCCCTGTTCGTGGTCGTTGCCCCGCTCGTCGTGGCACTGGTCGGAGCAGGCATCGGCGCGGCGCTCTTCCCCGTGGGACCCGTGACCCTGCTATCCGGCGACACGATCGGTACCGGCGAGGCCATGCTCCGGCTGCTGCTGATCGCCGCTTATCTGGCGGTTTCGCTGCTGGGGTTGTCCGCGATCGGATTGTTCATCTCCACCCTGACGGACGTTCCGGTCGGGGCCATGGCGGCTACCGTGGTGCTCTCGGTCGTTGCGCAGGTGTTGGACGCGCTGCCGCAACTTGAATGGTTGCATCCCTGGTTGTTCAGCCACTACTGGCTGGACTTTGGCGATCTCCTCCGCCAGCCGCTCTCCTGGGACTCTTTCGCCGCCAACGCCGTCCTGCAGGCCGGCTACGTCGCCGTCTTTGGTGCGCTGGCCTACGGCCGGTTCATCACCAAGGACGTGCTCTCCTAGTTCCGGGACCCGGACCTCGTGTCTCAAAACCCGGGGCCCAAGGGCGTGGCCCCACGAGCGGGACCAACCGAAGGGCCCCGCCAGCGGGCCGAGTAGCGGCACTCAGTAGCGGGCCGCGTAACCGTAGAGCTGCATCCCGGACATGGCGGCCACATCGGTGACGGTGATGCCGGCGTCGGGATTGAGGGCCTGGACCACGCGGCCGCCGCCGAGGTAGATGGCCACATGGTAGAACCCCGGAGGTGAACCCCAGACGAGCAAGTCGCCGGGACGGGCCTGGGAGAGCGGGACGTGGACCGGGGCCTGCGCGAACTGCTGGGAGGCCGTGCGCGGCAGGTACTTGCCGGCCGCGGCGAATGCATTTTGTACCAGGCCCGAGCAGTCAAACCCGTAGGCTCCGGTGCCGCCGTACTGGTAGAAGTACGGCGATCCGGTCTTGCCAAGCGCCACCGAAATGGCCGTCTGGTTTGACCCGCCGGCAATCGGTGCGGGGACCGGCGCCGGGACGGGCACAGGAACCGGAACGGGTACCGGTGCCGGGGCCTGAACGGGCTCAGGAGCAGGAGCAGGAGCGGGCTCCGGCGCGGCAGCGGGCGGCGCCTCGACCGGGGCGGGGGCCGGCGCGGCCGGCTGCGGGGCGGCCGAACCGCCTCCTCCCGGTGATGCCGGGTCCGGCTGGGAACCTGCAGCAGGCTGGGAGCCCGTGCCCGGCTGCGGGGCGGAGCCGGCAGCGGCGGTCAGAGCCGCCAGCCGTTCCTGCTGGCGCTGCCGGTCGAGGGCGTCCACCCGGGCCGACTCCAGCGCCGCGGTGGTGTTCCTGAGGCTTGCCAGCTGGTCCACCAGGGCGGACCGCTGGGCTTTGGCATCCGCCACGGCCTGGCGCTGGGCAGCTGTCGCGCGGTCGGCGTCGGTCTTGCGGGCTTCCGCCGTCGTGGCCGCCTCGTCGGCGGCGCGGTTGGCATCTGCCGCGGCCTCCGTCAACGACTGCGCGGCGGCGGCCGCGGTTTCCGCGGACTGGAAGGCCCGTGCGCGTCCGGCCGTCACGGCCTCCAGGGTGGCGGCATCTTCGAGCGCCTGCCCGGTGCCACTGACAAAGCTGCTAAGGGCCGGATTCAGGCCGCCGTTGCGGTACAAATCGCCGGCCAGCTGGCCGACCTGCTTGCGGGTCTTGGCCTGCTCGGCCCCGGCGGCGGCAGCCCTGGCTGCTGCGACGGTTGCCGCGTCACGCCGCGTGGCGAGCTCCACGAGGGCCTCGCCGTAGGCGTTGTTCGCCTGCAAGGATGCGCCGAGGCTGGTTTCCTGGGCGGCCGAGGCATCGGCCAGGAGCCCGTCGATCCTGGTGACCTCCGCCGCCGTCGCGCTTTCGCTGGACTTGGCGGCGGCAATCTCTTCCGGCGAGGGGATCTCCTGCGACGCCGGAACCCGTCCGGCGGCCGGAAGGGCTCCATGCCCCTGCGCAAGAGTCGGGGCAGAGGCCTGCGCCGGGAGCGCGAGCGTTCCAAGGAGGACGACGGCGGTGCACAGCACAGCCGTCTTGCGACCGGATCCGGTCCAGCTCATGGGCAAACCTCGCTGAAGTCTCAGGCTGGAATGAGCGAGGTTGGATTTGGCACGTGAAGAAGCCCCTCTGCGGATCACCCAGCAGGCATGAGGCTACGTGCCAAAGACCACTTTGGCAACACGAGTCACACCAACAACATAAACAACATTGGTGTCATTTAGCCACGTTTGCGCGGGGTGTGTCTGGCCGGAGGGCAGGTCATCGGCGGGGCACCAGCCGGGCCGGGCCGGGCCGGGCCGGGGCAGCGCAGGGAGGAACACATGCAGCAAACGGCGTCCGGCGCAGCAGCCGGAACGCCGCCGGCGACGGCGCCCTGCCCCGGGTTAACCGCGCTCCCGTCGCTCAGGCGTGCTGGTGCGCTTCGTGCTCCGAATGGGTGGCGGGTTCCAGCTGGAAGGTGCAGTGTTCCGTGTCGAAGTGGGAGCCCAGGCAGGCGGCGAGCTTGTCCAGGACCCGGTCGGCGCCGCGGGCCCCGAGCGCGGCGTCCTCCACCACCACGTGCGCGGAGAACACGGGGACGCCCGAGGTGATGGTCCAGATGTGGATGTCGTGGACGGAGACCACGCCGTCCACCGCGAGGATGTGCTCGCGGATCATCTGGACGTCCACGCCCTTGGGGGTGGCCTCAAGGAGCACGTCCACGACGTCGCGCAGCAGGTGCCAGGCCCGGGGCAGGATCATGAGGGCAATGAGGATCGAGGCAATGGTGTCTGCCGCCTGGAATCCGGTGATCATGATGACCAGCGCCGCCGCGATGACGGCAAAGGATCCCAGCAGATCGCCCAGGACCTCCAGGTAGGCGCCGCGGACGTTGAGGCTTTCCTTCTGGGCGCCGCGCAGGATCAGCAGGGAGGCCAGGTTGGCGACGGCGCCGAGGATCGCAGCGGACAGCATGACGTCCGTGTGGACCTCCGGGGCCGAGCCGAGCCGGCGGATCGCCTCGGTGAAGATCACCACCGAGATGACGATCAAGACCAGGGCGTTTGCCAGCGCGGCCAAGACCTCGGCGCGCTGGTATCCGTAAGTGCGCAGGTCGCTGGCGGGCCGGGTGGCGATCCATGCGGCCAGCAGGGCGATGAAGACGCCGGCGGCGTCGGAGAGCATGTGCCCGGCGTCGGCGAGCAGCGCCAGGGAACCCGAAATGACGGCACCAATGGTTTGCACGAGCACCACAGCGAGCGTGATGGCCAGCACGACGATCAGGCGCTTCCGATGTTTCCCGGTCGCGGTGACGCCGTGCGAGTGGCTGTGGTCGTGTCCCATGACTCTAAGGCTAGTCCCAGCCGAGCTCGTGCAGGCGTTCGTCGCTGATGCCGAAGTGGTGCGCGATCTCATGCACCACGGTCACGGTGACTTCCTCGATCACGTCCTCCCGGGATGCGCAGATCTCCAGGATGGGCTGGCGGTAGATCGTGATCCGGTCCGGCAGCGAGCCGGCGTCCCACCAGGAGTCCCGCTCGGTCAGGGGAACCCCCTCGTAGAGCCCCAGCAGCACGGTGTCGGGGTCCTCGCCGGGCTGCGGGGTGTAGTCGTCCTCGATGAAGATCGCGACATTGCTCATGGTGTTTGCCAGTTCGGGCGGGATCCGGTCCAGGGCGTCGCTCACGGCGGCCTCGAAGTCGTTCTCGGACATCGGGAACGGCCCGCCTGCCGGGCCGTCACCGTCGTCCCCGCCGCTTGGAATGATCGGCAGGCCGGGGGGCAGGGACGGGGTCATGGGGAAACTCTAGCGGGACCGGCGCCGCGTCAGCCCCACGCCCACAAGGCAGATCACGCCGCCCACCATGCCCCAGATGGTCGGAATCTCGCCCAGTACCAGCCACGAGATCAGGATCGTGGTGCCCGGGACCAGATAGGTGGTGGCGGCGAGGCGTCCGGCGTCAATCAGGGACAGCGCGTAGGCCCATGTGGTGAAGGCGATCGCGGTGGGGAAGATGCCCAGGTACACCAGGCCCAGCGTGGCCGGCAGGGAAGCGGCCTGCAGTTCAGTGATCAGCTGGCCGCTGAAGGGCAGGCAGCAGATGGCGCCGACCATAATGCCGAACCACGTGGCCTGGGCGGCCGGGAACTTCCGGAGCACCGGTTTTTGCACGATCACGCTTACTGCGGCCAGCGCGGCCGCGAGCAGGCAGAGCAACACGCCGGCCACGTCCGCCGTCGACCGCTGGCCGGAACCGAGCGCGATCACGGCCACGCCGCCGAAGGCGATCAGGCTGCCGATGATCAGCCAGCGCGGGAAGCCCTCTTTCAGGATCACGCCGGCCATCACGGCGACCAGGATGGGGTTGACATTGATCAGCAGGGCGGCCGTGCCGGCGTCGAGCATGTGCTCGGCGGCATTCAGGGCCACGTTGTAGCCTCCGAACCACATGACGCCGTAGGCCAGGATGGGCCACCATTCGCGTCCCCGGGGCAGCCCCCTGAGCTTCGGCACCACCAGCAGGCCCAGTACGACGGCGGCGACGGCCAGCCGCCCGAGCGTCAGGGGGCCGGGGGAGAAGCTCGGGCCCACGGCCCGGATGCCCACGAAAGCGGAAGCCCACAGCACCACGGTGACGACGACGGCGGCGATGCCGAGCCTGCTGATCGGGGCCGGCTGGCCGGGGCGGCGGGGGTCGGTCGCGCCCTTCGCCTGGACGGTGGCGGGGGTGACCGCCTGGACGGTGGCGGGGGTGACCGCCTGGGAGGGCACGTCGTGCGTGCCGGCCGGCTGGGTGTGGTCCGGACTGGGAGAGCCTGTTTCGGCGGTTGTTGCCATGCTGCAAATCTAGCCTCTCGTCCCCGGCCTCAGCTGGCGGAAATCGGTCACGTCTAGACGGTTTTCCGCCAAACTTCTGTCAAAGTGCCGCCAGGGTATGGCCTGGGACGCCAGACGGCTTCAGCGGAGGATGCGGGCCGCCGCCTGGACCGCGCCCGCAACCTCCGTCAGCGCTGCCGAGCCGCGCCGCCATTGCTGCCAGTAGAGGGCGACGTCCACATGCGCGCCGGGAGTGAGCGTCTCGAGCGTGCCGTTCCGGAGGTCTTCGCTGATTTCGATCTCCGGCATCATCCCCCAGCCCATGCCCCAACGGATGGCATCGCCAAACTCCTGGGCGGCCGGTACGTAGTGCCGTGGTGCTTGGGGTGGTGTGCGGCTGAACCGGCGCAGCCAGCGGTCCTGCAGATCATCTTTGCGGTCGTAAACCAGTACGGGGGCCTTGGCCAGGGCCGCCGCGCTCGCGCCGGAATCGAACCAGCGGCGGCTGAAGTCCGGCGCGCATACGGGCAGGTAGCGCATGACGCCTAGCTTGCGGGACGAGCACCCGGGCACGGGCGTCGCCGTAGCCGTGATCGCGGCAGCCGCGGCGCCGGCGCGCAGGAGGTCCAGCGAGTGCTCCTGGTCCTCGCGCACGATCTCCAGCTGGATGTTGTCGCTGGCCGCCGCGAGACCGGCCAGCGCCCAGGTGTGCAGGGAATCGCTGTTGATCACCAGTGTCAGGCGCGTTCGCCCCGGGGGTTCCTCCGGCTGCAGCTCCTCGGCGAGGTCGGCCGACAGCAGCTCAAGCTGCCTCGCGAACCGCACCACGGCCTGGCCGGACTCCGTGAGACCGGCCGGCCGGGCCCGGGTCAGGACGGGCCTGCCGACGGCCGTCTCGAGGGCGCGGATCCGCTGGCTGATGGCCGAGGGCGTCACGGACAAGTGGGTGGCTGCGGCGTCGAAGCTTCCGTGCGTGACAATGGCGGCCAGCGTCCGGGCCTGTTCGGGGGAAATGTCGATCATTAGATCATCTTATGTTCGGGCAGAAACTTTAACTGGTTTCATCCGACCCGGACACCTACCGTGGAACGGTGATCCTTCCTCTGTTCTCCGGTCTCTCCGCCGGACTGTCCCTCATTGTTGCCATCGGCGCGCAGAACGCCTTTGTCCTCCGCCAGGGCATCCAGCGCTCGCACGTCGCTATGGTCGTGGCAGTCTGCGCAGCGTCGGACCTGGCGCTGATCCTGCTGGGCGTGGCGGGCATCGGCGTCCTCCTGGACCGGGCACCCGCCGCCCTCGTGGTGATCCGCTGGGCCGGCGCAGCCTTTCTTTTCGTCTACGGGGCGCTCGCGGCCCGGCGGGCGGTCCGGGGCGAACAGATGGATCACCCCGGAGACAGGCCGGCCGGCGGCCGGGGGGCCGTACTGGGCACCTGCCTGGCCTTCACGTGGCTGAACCCTCACGTCTATCTGGACACGGTGTTGCTGCTCGGTTCCCTCGCCGCGGCCCACGGCGAGTCCGGGCGCTGGTGGTTTGCTGCCGGGGCCGGACTCGGGAGCATCGCCTGGTTCACCGCGCTGGGCGCGGGGGCCCGGTTCCTGGCGCCCGTGTTCGGGCGGCGGGCGGCGTGGCGGGTGCTCGACGCGGGGATCGCCGTCGTGATGATCACCCTCGCGGTGCTCCTGCTGAGCTGAGCCGGCCCGCGCGCGTGAGCGGGCGGGTGCGCTTTCCCGAACGGGCGGTGCGGCCCCGGCGATGGCCGTTCCTGGCCGATTTTGGATAAACCGGGGGTCTGCCCTTATAGTTTTATAGTCCAGTTCGGAGGAACCCGAAAGGACAAAAATGAAAGGCTTCGGCCCTTAATTTTTGCCCAGAAATGTTCAACCGGATGGCGTCCTGGCCCCCATCGTCTAGCGGCCTAGGACACCGCCCTTTCACGGCGGCGGCACGGGTTCGAATCCCGTTGGGGGTACGCAAGGAAGTGGTCAAACCGGATGAAAAAGTCTGGTAGGCTAAAGGCCTTGAAAAATTGCGGTAGCGATACCGCAGTGAGCAAGAAATACGCAGTACAAGCAGTAAACAAGCAAGGCCCTGTAGCGCAGTTGGTTAGCGCGCCGCCCTGTCACGGCGGAGGTCGCGGGTTCAAGTCCCGTCAGGGTCGCTCTGATTGCCAGAAGAAATTCCGGCCGTCAAGGTGACATGTCACCTAGGCTCTGTAGCTCAGTTGGTAGAGCGTTCGACTGAAAATCGAAAGGTCACCGGATCGACGCCGGTCGGAGCCACCACTGGGAAGCATCAGTTCTTTTAGAACTGGTGCTTTTCTTCTTTAACCCCACCTAACCCCCGTCGATTGCTCCGTAACGGCCCTTCTGGCGGGTCAAAAGGGCCGTTACGGAGCAACCGACGCCTGGGTCGGCGGGAGGCCGACGGCGGGAGCCCATTTGGGGGCCGTCCAGCCGGGAGGGCTAGACTCGCACGCTGGGGAAAGAACACCAAGGCCGCCGGCAGCCCTGTCCGGGCGGGCGGCGCAATCTCAACCGAAAAGTGATTCTGCAACGTGACTTCGAAGAATATTGCCCGTCCTCTCGCCGCAACCGTCCTCCTCGCCGCTATGGCCCTCACCGGCTGCTCGGCACCGCAAGCCGCAAGTGCTCCGTCGTCCGCCGCAGACACGGCGCCCGCGTCCGCCACGCCAAGCCCGACCGCGACGTCGGGACCTTTCGGCGGTTTCGCCAGCGCCGCCGAGGCGTGCAGCAAGATCTCGGAGCAGGCCACCGGCGCCACCCTCCTTCCGCTGTCGGCCGCCCAGGGCAAGACGGCGGAGCTGCAACAGTCCAAGGCGGAGCTGGCCGAGACCGCCGCGCGCGTTCCGGACAGCCTCAAGGCCGATTTCGCCAACCTCAAAGACGTGGCAATCGCCGGCGTGACCGACCAGGCGGTGTTCTCCAGCGGAAAGCTCCAGGCCGCCATGGCGCCCGTGACCCAGTGGATCGCCACCAACTGTAAGTAGGCCCACCGGATCCGCCCTTGCCGCCGCGGTTGCCACGCACCCACAGTTCCGGCACCCGCGGCGGCCGGGGTAACCGGGTGCGGCAAGATTCCCCCGCACGGCCCAAGGCAGGGACTAGGGTTGTGTCAAAGAGAAGGGGGGAGTGCTCCATGGAATACCAAGATTCTCAGCCCGTGGCGGGTCCCGCGGCCAGTCCTGTGCCCAGTCCCGTAGCCAGTCCTGTGGACGGGCTGCCCGCGCTGGCGGGCACCGGACGCACGGTCATTTCCGAAGCCGCCGTCGCCAAGGTCGCGGGCATCGCCGCCCGGGCGGTACCCGGTGTCTACTCACTGGGATCCGGACCGTCGCGGGCCCTCGGTGCCATTCGCGACGCCGTCGGCAGCGCCGATCACGGGGCGGGGGTCCGCGTCGAAGTCGGGGAAACGCAGGTCGCTGTGGACATCGACCTCGTCGCGGTCTACGGCACCCCCCTGCAGACCCTCGCCGACCAGATCCGGGCCGCCGTCTACTCCGCCGTGGAGGAACTGGTGGGGCTTGAGGTGATCGAGGTAAACATCGAGATCAATGACGTTTATGTGCCCGGCCCGGCCAAACCGGCCGTGGCCGGCGAGGTCCGGCCGGTAAGGGAGGCAATCCAGTGAATCTGACGGTTGTGGGAATCGCCATGGGCGCCTTCGTGGCCTTCATGTCCTTCCAGTTCGGGGCCTGGGGCTTCCTTGGCGCCCTGTTCTTCATGGCTATCGGCGCCCTCCTGGGCCGGGCCGCAGAGGGGAAACTGGACCTGCGCAGCGTGTTTGACGCCCTCACGGGCCGGCGTTCCTCCTCATGAGCATCACGGCTGGGGCGCCGATCCGCGGCGCCGCGGTGGCCGGGCACAACCGCATCAGCACCCAGGCCCTGACGAGCGTGGCGCGGGCGGCCGCGGGTGAGGCGCTCGGCGTGCCGGCCCAGGACGTGCGTGCCGAGTGGTCGGATGATGACGGGCTGCTGGCGCTCTCGCTGGTCACCTCGATCGGGATCCCGCCCCTCACCACGGTTCTCCGGGACCCCGCGCGCGTGGCCGGGTTCGGGGGCGCCATCTGGGACCGTGCCGTCGCCGCCAAGGCCGAAATCCTGCACCGGGTCACTGCATTGACCGGGGCACAGTTGAGTCGGGTGGACATCCGCATCAGCGGGGCCACCGTGCACGGGGGAGGGCGGGTGCGTTGAGCCAGGATACCCGGGATGCCACTGTCGGCTCCGGCCCGTCCGGCGCCGGCGCGGGGCCGGAGTTCGGAATGCCAGGTTCCGGTGCCGCCGGCATGGCACGGATCCTCAAACGGGAGACCCACTCATCGCGTGCCGTTGTCTCCGTGATGGCGGCCGCCCTGGTCATTGTGGTGTGCGGTTACGCGCTGCTTGAAACGGCGGTCCGTGCCTTCGGGCAACCGCCGTGGCTCATAGATCCGCAGACCGCGGCCGAGCGTGCCGTCGCCCTCCCGGCCGGGATTCCGCCGCTCCTGCTCGGCGTCTCCGGCGCCGTGGTGGCCATGTCGGGGCTGTTCTTCTTCCTCAATGCCGTCCTGCCGGGGCGCCGCGCGCGGCACCTTCTCGCGGACCGCCGGGCCGGCGTCGTAGTCGACGATGAAGTGATCGCTGCGGCCCTGGCACGCCGGGCGCGGCTGGCCGCCAACGTGACACAGGGCCAGGTGATGGTGATCGTCTCGCGGAACCGGGTGGAGGTTAACGTCCGGCCCACCTCAGGTGTGCCGCTGCGCCCCGAAGCCGTCCTTGAGGCCGTGCGGCGGGAGCTGCAGGACATGGGCCCCTCGCCCATGCCGGAAGTTCGGATCCGTGTAGCCACGTCAGGGGTGGTGGGGGCATGAACAACACTCCGAGAGTCCTGAACCGCGTCCTGATCGGCATCCTCGGCATCACGCTGCTCGCCATCGGTGTCCTTCTGATGCTGCTCGCGAGCGTCCCCGCCGTCGGCGTCTGGTGGCATGGTTGGGCGGGCGGCGTTTTGAACTTCTGGCTCGACTTGTTCGAACGGACTCAGTTCCCCCGCCGCCAGGGGAGCTGGCTGTGGTTTGCCATCTGCGGTGCGCTCGTCGTGGTGCTGGGTGTGATGGTCGCCTGGGTCGCCCAGCAGGGCAAGGGCCGGACCAGCCTGATCGCGTCCGAGGCGGACCCGGGTGGCGTCCCGGGCAATGTCGGGATCAGCGGCGGCGTGGCGGAGCAGGCGCTACGCGCGGCCCTCGCGGACCGGCCCGACCTGGCGGGAGTCACCGTTGCCGCCTACGAGATCCGGGGGGAACCTGCCTTGAAGATCCGGGTGGAGCCGCGTCAGGGCGTCGCGCCGCACGCGCTCGCTGCCGAAGTCTCCGCACTCGTGGAGGCGCTCGACGCCGTGATCGGCAAGCGCACACCCGTCCTGATTCATATCGGTTCCGGGACGCGGTCGCGGTTCGGCCGGGCCGAGCGCGTCCGATAAAGCCGCCGTGAGGTGGGCGCAACATACCCGGTAGGCGCTTGAACGGCGCGTGCGGGGCGGCCGAACCGGCGGGTTGGCCGCCCCTGAAGGCCGGTGGCCCCGGCGGAACTACTAAGTCTCCTTTGTATTAAGGTTTCATGTAAACGCTTGCATTCCTCGCCGACTGTTGATTACTGTGATGGTCGACACACCAACTGCACGGCCGTTTTTACCGGTACTCAGCGAGGAGCACTCCAGTATGAAAACCCGCAATTTCCTACTTCCCGTCGCCACGGCAGGCGTTTTGGCACTGACCCTTTCGGCCTGTGGCGGCGGAGGCGGCGGCAGTTCCAGTGGCGGCAGCGACGCTGCCTCGCAGGGCCTGGACGGGCGCGGTCCCATCACGTACGTCCAGGGCAAGGACAACAGCAACGTGGTCCGGCCGCTGATCGACAAGTGGAACGCCGCCCACCCGAATGAGAAGGTCACGTTCAAGGAGCAGACCGACCAGGCGGACCAGCAGCACGATGACCTCGTCCAGCATTTCCAGGCCAAGGACGCCGGCTATGACGTTGCCAGTGTTGACGTCGTCTGGACCGCCGAGTTCGCGGCCAAGGGCTGGCTGCAGCCGCTCAAGGACAAGATGGCGCTGGATACCTCGGCCATGCTGAAGCCGACCGTCACCGCCGCGTCCTACAAGGGCACGCTGTACGCGGCACCGGAATCATCCGACGGCGGTATCCTGTACTACCGCAAAGACCTGGTCCCCACGCCCCCGAAGACCTGGGACGAGATGATGAGCATGTGCTCCATCGCCAAGGCGAACAACATGGGCTGCTACTCGGGCCAGTTCAAGAAGTACGAGGGGCTGACGGTCAACGCCTCCGAGGCGATCAACTCCGCCGGCGGGGCCGTGCTGGACGCGGACGGCAAGCCCAGCCTGCTCACCCCTGAGGCGAAGGCCGGTCTGGCCAACCTGACCAAGGCCTACGCCGACGGCAGCATCCCGAAGGAAGCCATCACCTTCCAGGAGGAGGAGAGCCGCCAGGCGTTCCAGGACGGCAAGCTGCTGTTCCTGCGCAACTGGCCCTACGTTTACAACCTGGCCACCACGGAAGGTTCCTCGAAGGTCAAGGACGTCCTGGGCATGACCGCACTCCCGGGCAAGGACGGTCCGGGCGCCTCGTCCCTGGGCGGCCACAGCGCCGCGATCAGCGTCTACTCGAAGTACAAGGCCACGGCACTGGACTTCCTGAAGTTCCTCACCACGGAAGAGACCCAGAAGTTCTTCGCTACGCAGGGTTCGCTCGCCCCGGTTCTCGGCGCGCTCTATGACGACAAGGATCTTGTCGCCAAGCTGCCGTACCTGCCCGTTCTGAAGACCTCGATCCAGAACGCCGTGCCCCGCCCGGTCACCCCGTTCTACCCGGCCGTCACCAAGGCCATCCAGGAAAACGCGTACTCGGCCATCAAGGGCGAGAAGACCGTAGACGCTGCCCTGTCCGACATGCAGAAGTCCATCGAGTCCGCTAGCGCGGGACAGTAGGTTCATCATGGCAACTGAAGTAGGCCCGACGTCGGTCAAGGCACCGACGTCGGGCGGTGCTCCGATCCACCACGCACCCAAGGGTGTAGGAGAGGACAACCGCATCGCGACGCAGGGGCGCTGGGCAGCCTGGCTCCTGGCGCCGACTATCATCGCCTTGTCGGTCGTGATCGTGTACCCGATCATCACCGCCATCGTGATGTCATTCCAGAAAGATGCCGGCTTGGACCCCGCCACGGGTCTGTTCGTCGAAGGCGGCCCGGCCGGCTTCTCGAACTACTACAACTGGATTTTCCAGCAGTGCCCGGCTCCGGAAGGCGGAACCGTCGACTGCCCGGCGGGAACCCTTGGGGCGCAGTTCTGGTCCGCCACCGGCACCACGTTCTTCTTCACCATCGTCACGGTGGCACTGGAGACCGTGCTCGGCTTCTGGATGGCCGTCATCATGGCACGGGCCTTCCGCGGCCGTAGCCTGGTCCGCGCAGCTGTCCTGGTGCCGTGGGCCATCCCCACCGCCGTTACGGCCAAGCTGTGGCTGTTCATCTTCGCCTTCGAAGGCATCGGCAACAAACTCTTCAACACGTCCATCTTGTGGACCGGCAGCGAATGGCCGGCGAGGTGGGCCGTGATCATCGCCGACGTCTGGAAGACCACTCCCTTCATGGCGCTGCTGATTCTGGCCGGCCTGCAGATGATTCCCGCGGAAGTGTACGAGGCCGCCAAGGTCGACGGCGCCAGCGCGTGGCAGCGCTTCCGGATGATCACCCTGCCGCTGGTGAAGCCGGCGCTCATGGTGGCTATCCTGTTCCGCACCCTGGATGCACTGCGGATGTTCGACCTTCCGTACATCCTGACGGGCGGTGCCAACAACACCACCACGCTGTCCATCCTGGTGATCAACCAGATCAGGCAGGGCTTCAACGCGGCGGCGGCTTTGTCCACCATCACGTTCATCATCATCTTTCTGGTGGCTTTCATCTTTGTGCGCTTCCTCGG
Source organism: Arthrobacter sp. ok909 (assembly GCF_900104405.1). Taxonomy (NCBI): domain Bacteria; kingdom Bacillati; phylum Actinomycetota; class Actinomycetes; order Micrococcales; family Micrococcaceae; genus Arthrobacter; species Arthrobacter sp. ok909. The sequence goes on from NZ_FNJS01000004.1 coordinate 154,033, forward strand.
AGCGAACGTGGTGGAGCAGCAGACCGGCGCAGGTAAGGGGAAGAAATGACCGCCGCGACGAGCGCCGCAACCGAACTGCGCGCAGAGCAGGACCGCGGCCGGAAGGTCGCGCAAAACCGCGAGAAGTGGTCCCAGGGACGCACCTATATCAGTGCGGTCATAATCCTCATCTGGTGCCTGGCCCCGGCTTACTGGATGGTAGTGACGGCGTTCCGCGACGTCGGCTACACCTACGACACCTCGATCCTGCCCACCCACGTGACGCTGGACAACTTCAAGACCGCGTTCGACACCTCGTTCGGCAACCACTTCGGCCAGGCCCTGCTCAACAGCTTGTTCATCGGCACCGTTGTCACCGTGGTGTCGCTGCTGATCGGCGTGTTCGCCGCGTATGCCCTTGCCCGCTTGAACTTCAAGTTCAAGTACCTCGTGCTGGGCTTCATCCTGGGCGCTTCCATGTTCCCCGGCGTCGCCCTCATCACGCCGCTGTTCCAGCTCTTCACCAACATCGGCTGGATGGGCACCTACCAGGCCCTGATCATTCCGAACATCTCGTTCGTGCTGCCGCTGACCGTCTACACCATGACGTCCTTCTTCCGGGAGATGCCGTGGGAACTGGAGGAATCGGCCCGGGTGGACGGCTGCACGCAGGGGCAGGCCTTCCGGAAGGTCATCATGCCGCTGGCGGCGCCGGCGATCTTCACGACCGCCATCCTGGCGTTCATCTCCTCGTGGAATGAATTCCTGATCGCCAGCCAGCTCTCCAGCGACGCAACGCAGCCCGTTACTGTGGCCATCGCCAGCTTCGCCGGCGCCCAACCCAACCAGATCCCGTACACCGCGATCATGGCCGCGGGCACCATCGTGACCATCCCGCTGGTCATCCTGGTGCTGGTGTTCCAGCGCAAGATCGTGGCCGGCCTGACCGCCGGCGCCGTCAAGTGAGGATGGCGCCACGTGAAGGCGGCGTCGTGACAGACGAGCAGAACCAGGGCCACGTGCCGGCATCGCGCCGAAAGGTGCGTTCTGGCGAGGACTTCGACATCATCATCGGGTTCCTCGGCTTCTGGGCCCTGGTTCTGCTGGTAGTCACCGTCTGGATGGAAGTGACCGCCCAGGACGCCCTCGGCTGGGCCCTGGGCCTGCTCGCCGCACTGCTGGCCCTCTACGGGATGATCCGGCTGCGCCGGCGCCTGCCGCGCCGGACAGCCAGCAGACGCGGCTAGGCCGCGAGGCCAGCACCATTATTCAACTGCCGCGGGGGAGGCGGGGCACAGCACGTCCGCGGACAGCCGTCAGGGATCCACGGACCGTCAGCAAGGGGATACAAGTGGCACGGATAGAACGGGCGCAGCGCGGCGGCCACTCCGGCGTCAGCATCGAGGACGTCGCTGCCGCCGCCGGCGTCTCCACGGCAACGGTCTCCCGGGCCGTCCGCGGGCTGCCCCGCGTTTCCCCGGCGACGCGGGAGAAGATCCTCGGCATCGCCGAATCACTGGGTTACGTCGCCTCGTCCTCGGCGTCCGGCCTGGCGACAGGCCGGACCAGGACCATCGGTGTGCTGGCCCCGTTTGTCAGCCGCTGGTTCTTCTCCAAGGCCATCGAGGGCGCAGACCGCGAGCTGCACGCCCGCCAGTACAACCTCTCGCTCTTCAACCTCGGCGGCCACGGCAGCCACCGTGAGCGGCTCTTCAGCAAGACCATGGTCTACAAACAGATCGACGCCCTGTTGGTCCTCTGTATGGCGCTCACCCATGAGGAAATCGAGCACCTGCAGAAGATCGACATCCCGCTCGTGGTCGTGGGCGGGCACGTCGAGGAATGCCCCTACATCGGCATCGACGACTACGCCGCGGCCGCCACCGCGGTCCGGCACCTGATCGGGCTCGGCCACACCGATATCGCGCTCCTGCATGGCGACGACGAAACCGACCTCAACTTCGACGTCCCCCGGGTCCGGATCCAGGCCTTCCAGGACGTCATGCGCGAAGCAGGGCTGCCTGTCCGGCCGGAATGGGACGAGTGGGGGGACTTTACCGTTCGCAGCGGCCAGGAGGCGTTCCGGCGCTTGTGGGCCCGGAACGGACCCAAGCCCACCGCCATCTTCTGCGCCTCGGACGAGATGGCCATGGGCGTCATCTTCGAGGCCAACAAGGCCGGGGTGAAGGTGCCGGAGGAGTTGTCCGTCATCGGCATCGACGACCACGACTTCGCCGAGGCCATGGGGCTCACGACGGTGGGGCAGCAACCGGACCAACAGGCCGAACTCGCCACCAAGATGCTGCTGGACGAACTCGACGGAATCGCCGGGGCCGTGCAGTCCACGGTCGCCCCGCACCGCCTGATCGTGCGGAGGACGACGGCGCCGCCGCACCGCCGGCCGGAGCCCTCCGCCTAGCGCCGGCCGGAGCCCTCCGCCTAGCGCCGGCCGGCACGGCGGCAGTCCCCCGGATCTAGGACGCGCGGGCCAGTTGCCGGATCGGCACCCAGCGCGAGGCCAGCCGTCGGTAGGCCGCGGCGGCTCCGGTCATGTCGCCTTCCGCCAGGCACTCGATGCCCAGGCGCACGTCCAACGGCGAATCGTCCGGGTAGACCTTGTCGGCCACAGCGCCGTAATCGAGTTCCACGACGGAATCCGGGTGGAAGAGCTCAAGCCACTCCGTGAGCTGGGTCAGGTCCTCGAGCATGTCGAGATCGGGCGCGGCCATCGCCAAGTGCGCCACCGCATAGCTAACGCGCTCCAGCGCCTTGCCGATGCCGGCGCGGATGCGGACCGTGACAATGTGACCCTCGGACTCCACGACGTCGGTGGGGTCCGATTCCTGGAAAAGGCAGAACCAGCTGAACGGGATACCCCACGTGGACGCCCGGGTGTGGACCCGGCTCACACCATCGTGGGCCCGCACCTCATCAATGCGCTCCTGATGCTTGTCCCGCTGCTCCTCCGGAATCAGGAGCTGGGCCAGGGGTCCGTGGATGCCTTCCATCAGCGCATTGGCGGCCAGCCCCGCGCGCAGGACCAGCTGGCTGGGGCAATACAACAGCCGGTCGGCCTGGCCTGCCGCGGCGGTGCCGCTGCCGGACTCCGCGGCGTCGTGCGCTGCGCCGGCCGAGGCCTGCTTGGCCGGGGCCGGGACAACGCGCACGAGGTCGGTCCGGCCGGTGGGAAACGGATCCCCGTCGGGACGGGTGATCCGGCCCAGGGAGGCCATCAGCTCGGCGTTCTCCACGGCGGCGCGCGATCCCTGCCCGGCGCCGGCCGCCCGCAGGGTTTCCTGCTGCTGCGCGGGGAATGCCTCGAGGGGCTCGTAGATCCGGAGCGCGGACGAGAACGGCAGTCCGGCCTGTCCGCGGTAGATGTTCCCCGTCATCGGATCACGACGCTTCCCTCGGCGGCAGCCATCAGTCCGCCAGTTCCGCAATCACCGGGGCGTGGTCCGAGGCGCCCTTGCCCTTGCGTTCCTCGCGGTCGATCATCGCACCGGTCACCCGGGCAGCCAGCGCCCGGGAGGCCAGGATGAAATCGATCCGCATCCCTTCCTTTTTCGGGAAGCGGAGCTGCGTGTAATCCCAGTAGGTGTAAACGCCGGGCCCCGGGGTGTGCGGGCGGACCACATCCTGGAAGCCCGCCTCCTCAAAGGCGTGGAAGGCGGCGCGCTCGGGCTCGCTGACATGGGTGAGGCCCTCGGAGCGGAAGTAGTCGATGTCCCAGACGTCCTCATCCAAGGGCGCAATATTGAAGTCGCCCATCAGCGCAATCTGTGCCTGGGGGTCGTCCTTGACCCAGGTTCCGGCATGGTTTTTCAGTGTGTCCAGCCAGTTGAGCTTGTAGGGCATGTGTTCGTCGTCGAGGGCGCGGCCGTTGGGGACGTAGAGGCTCCAGACCCGGACGCCGCCGCAGGTGGCGCCGATGGCCCGGGCTTCCTGCACGGCGTCTTTGCCGTTCTTGCCGAACACCGGCTGGTCCAGGAAAGTGCGTTCGACGTCGTCGAGCCCCACCCGGGAGGCGATGGCGACGCCGTTCCACTGGCTCAGGCCAAAGTGCGCCACCTCGTAGCCCAGGTTCTCGAAGAGCTCCCATGGGAAGTTCTCGTCCTTGCACTTCGTTTCCTGAATGGCCAGGACGTCACAGTCCGTGCGCTGAAGCCAAGCCTCCACGCGGTCGGCGCGGGCACGGAGCGAGTTCACATTCCAGGTAGCAATCTTCACAGTCCCTAACTTACCGAACTTGGCCCGCGGACGAAGCGGCTGCCTGCCACCGGCCCTCTGGAAATTAGTAGGAAGTCCGAGTATATTCGGCTGGAGAGATGATCTAGGTCACATGCAAAGGAGCATTCGGTCATGGTTCGAGAGCTATCCCATTACATTGACGGGCAGCGGGTGGACGGCACCTCCGGCCGGTTCAGCGATGTGTACGATCCCTGCACCGGTGAGGTCCAGGCCCGGTTGCCGCTGGCCAGCGCAGAGGAGGTGGGCAACGTCATTGCCAGCGCGGAGAAGGGCCAGCTGGCATGGGCCGCCATGAACCCGCAGCGGCGCGGCCGGATCCTGCTCAAGTTCGTGGACCTGGTCAACCAGAACATGGACGAGCTCGCCACCCTGCTGTCCTCCGAACACGGCAAGACCTTCCTCGACGCCAAGGGTGACATCCAGCGCGGCATCGAAGTCGTCGAATTCGCCGCCGGCGCCCCGCACCTGCTCAAAGGCGAGTTCTCGGACAGCGCCGGGACCGGCGTTGACGTGCACTCGATGCGGCAGCCCCTCGGCGTCGTCGCCGGCATCACGCCGTTCAACTTCCCGGCCATGATCCCGCTCTGGAAGTCAGGGCCGGCACTCGCCGCCGGCAACGCCTTCATCCTTAAGCCCTCCGAACGGGACCCCTCCGTGCCGCTCCGGCTGGCCGAGCTCTTCACCGAGGCGGGTCTGCCCGACGGCGTCTTCAACGTGGTCAACGGGGACAAGGAAGCGGTGGATGCGCTGCTCGCGGATCCCCGGGTCCAGGCCATCGGGTTCGTCGGCTCCACGCCCATTGCCCAGTACATCTACGCGACCGCCGCGGCGAACGGCAAGCGCGCCCAGTGCTTCGGCGGGGCTAAGAACCACATGGTGATCATGCCGGACGCCGACCTGGACATGGCCGCGGACGCCCTCATCGGGGCAGGCTTCGGTTCCGCGGGCGAGCGCTGCATGGCGATTTCGGTGGCTGTCCCGGTGGGCCGGAAAACCGCCGACACCCTCGTGGCGAAGCTGCAGGAGCGCATCGCCGTGCTCAAGGTCGGCCACAGCCTGGCCAAGGATTCCGACTTCGGCCCCGTCGTGGCGGCCTCCGCCAAGGAGCGGATCGAAGGCTACATCGCCTCGGGCGTCGAGGAAGGTGCCAGCCTCGTCACCGACGGCCGCGGCCTGAAGGTGGAGGGCTACGACAACGGCTTCTGGGTAGGTCCCACACTGTTCGACAACGTCACGAAGGACATGAAGATCTACAAGGAAGAGATCTTCGGCCCGGTGCTCAGCGTGCTTCGCGCGGAGGACTACGATGAGGCGCTGCGCCTGTGCAGCGAGCACGAGTTCGGCAACGGCGTGGCCATCTTCACCCGCGACGGCGATGCCGCCCGCGACTTCGCCAGCCGGGTCCAGGTGGGCATGGTGGGCATCAACGTCCCCATCCCGGTGCCGATCGCCTACTACACCTTCGGCGGCTGGAAAGCCTCCGGTTTCGGCGACCTCAACCAGCACGGCGCCGACGCCTTCCGCTTCTACACGAAGACCAAGACGGTCACCACCCGCTGGCCCTCTGGCATCCGCACGGGCGCCAGCTTCGTCATGCCGGAAGGCAGCTGATGGTGGACCAGGAGGCCGGCGAGACCGCCGACGTCCTGTTCGAGCGCCGCGGCCGACTCGGCGTCGTGACGCTGAACCGGCCCAAGGCCGTCAACGCGCTCACCGCCGGAATGGCTGCCGCGATGCTGGACCAGCTCACGGTCTGGGCCGACGACGACGCAGTCGCGGCGGTGCTGGTTCGGGGCGCCGGCGACCGGGGCCTGTGCGCGGGCGGCGACATCGTGGCCATCTACCGTGACATGCTCGACGGCGGCGACGCCACCGCGGACTTCTGGGCCGTCGAATACCGACTGAACCTGCTCATCTCCGAGTACCCCAAGCCCTACGTCGCCTTCATGGACGGGCTGGTCCTCGGCGGCGGGGTGGGCATCTCCGCGCACGGTTCAGTGCGGATCGTCACCGAACGCACCCGCTCGGGCATGCCGGAAACGACCATCGGGTTCGTGCCCGACGTCGGCGGCACCCTGCTGCTGTCCCGCGCACCGGGGGAGGCCGGCACGCACGCGGCCCTGACCGGCGCCCACCTGAGCGGGGCGGACGCGCTGTTCCTGGGCCTTGCAGACCACTTCGTGCCTTCGGCCCGGCTGCCGGAGCTGGCGGCGGCGCTCGAAACCGAACCGGCCGACGCCGTCGTCGCGCGGTTCGCCGAATCGGCGCCGCAGTCAGTTCTCGCCGGACAGCGCGAGTGGATCGACGCCTGCTACTCCAGTGACGACGCCGGGGAGATCGTTCGCCGGCTGCGCACTATTGGGGGAGAAGCAGCCGCCGAGGCCGCGGACACGATTACCGCCAAATCACCGACGGCCGTGAAAGTGGCACTGGCATCCCTGCGCCGGGTCCGCGGACTGACCCTGGCGGAGGCCCTGGAACAGGAGTACCGGGTGGGCCTGCGATTCCTTGCCGGCCCCGACTTCCGCGAGGGCATCCGTGCGCAGGTGGTGGACAAGGACCGCACGCCACACTGGCAGCCCGCCACCCTCGCAGACGTGACGAACGACAACGTCGAGTCCTATTTTGCGCCGCTGGGCGACCGTGAACTGAAGCTCTCTTCAAAGGAGAAGAACAATGCCTGAGACCACACCACGGGAAGGCCGCATCGCTTTCCTCGGGCTCGGCCACATGGGCGGCCCGATGGCCGTTAACCTGGTCAAGGCCGGTTACAGCGTGATCGGGTTCGACGTTGTGCCGGCGGCCCTGGACGCCGCCCGGGAACACGGCATTCCGACCGCCGGGACCGCCGTCGAGGCCGCGGCGGGGGCCGCCGTCGTGCTGACCATGCTGCCCAGCGGGCAGCACCTGCTCGACGCCTACCGGGGCACCGGCGGCCAGCCCGGCCTGCTGGAGGCCGCGGCGCCGGGCACCATGTTCCTTGACTGCTCCACCATCAACGTCGACGAGGCCCGTGAGGCCGCGGAGCTCGCGGTCGCGGCGGGCCACAACGCCGTCGACGCCCCCGTGTCCGGAGGTGTGGTGGGCGCCGAAGCCGGCACGCTCACATTCATGGTCGGTGCCCTCCCTGAAGACTTCGAGGCCGTCAAGCCGCTGCTGGACGTCATGGGCAAGCGTGTGGTCCACTGCGGCGGGCACGGTGCCGGCCAGGCGGCCAAGATCTGCAACAACATGATCCTGGGCGTCTCGATGATCGCCGTCAGCGAGGCCTTTGTCCTGGGCGAGAAGCTCGGCCTGACCCACCAGGCGCTGTTCGACGTCGCCTCCGCGGCCTCGGGACAGTGCTGGGCGCTGACCACCAATTGCCCCGTGCCGGGGCCGGTCCCGACGAGCCCCGCCAACCGGGACTACCAGCCCGGATTTGCGGGGGCACTAATGGCCAAGGACCTCAAACTGGCGCTCAACGCGCTCCAGAGCACCGGCGTCGCGGCCCGCCTGGGCCCGCTCGCCTCCGAAATTTACGATACCTTTGCCGCGGAGGGCGGTGCCGGGCGGGACTTCTCAGGCATCATCACCGACATCCGCGACAAATCAGAATCCGGCACGTCCGGGCACTAGTCCCAGACGGAAGCAGCATCCGGAGCCAGACAGGCTCAGGGCCACGCAGGCTCAGAACCAGCTAAGGGGAACACGCATGACGGAACAGTACGCGAACATCCTGGTGGAGCGCCGCGGCCGCGTGGGCCTCGTGACGCTCAACCGGCCGGAGGCCCTGAACGCCCTCAACAAGGCCACGATGGACGAGCTCGTGAAGGCCGTCACCGCGATGGACACGGACCCGGACGTGGGAGCGGTAGTGGTGACCGGCTCCGCCAAGGCCTTCGCCGCCGGCGCGGACATCAAGGAAATGCAGTCCAAGGGCTACATGGACATGTACGCGGCGGACTGGTTCCGCGGCTGGGAGGACTTCACCAGGCTCCGCATCCCCGTGGTCGCTGCCGTGTCCGGGTTCGCCCTCGGCGGCGGCTGTGAACTGGCCATGATGTGCGATTTCATCATCGCCGGGGACAACGCCAAGTTCGGCCAGCCGGAAATCAACCTCGGGGTGCTCCCGGGCATGGGCGGCTCGCAGCGCCTCACCCGCGCGGTGGGCAAATCCAAAGCGATGGACATGATCCTGACCGGACGGTTCATGGGCGCCGAGGAAGCCGAACGTGCCGGACTGGTGTCCCGGGTGGTCCCGGCTGCCGACGTCGTCGAGGAGGCCCTGAAGGCCGCCACCGTGATCGCCTCCAAGTCCAAGCCCGTGGCTATGGTGGCCAAGGAAGCCGTGAACGCCGCCTTCGAGACCGGCCTGGCCCAAGGCGTGCTGTTCGAGCGGCGCGTCTTCCACTCGCTGTTCGCCACCGAGGACCAGAAAGAGGGCATGGCGGCCTTCACCGAGAAGCGGCAGCCGGAGTTCAACCACCGCTAGGCGCTGGCAGGAAGTATGGATTTGATCGCTCTTTGGCGGACTTCTGTGATCGCTTGGTGTCGCCTTTAGGGAGGATGCGACGCGGCCAGTCCTTGAGTGGTCGCGACCCTCTATGAAACGTTGCGCGGGACATTCCGAGATTGCGGGCAACCTGCGCAGCGGGTTCACCGCCTTCGACCAGGCGGACAGCTGTTCGAATGTGGCTGTCGGTGACCCGGCGGGGTCGGCCGCCAAAGTTTGCTGATGGAGTTGGTGACGCACTCGCGTTTGATCTCTTGTTCCACTTGCGCAAGAGCGGCCATGACCGTGAACAGCATCGACCCCATGGGTGTTGAACTGGGATTGTGAGGCTCGCGCCCCGGATACACCGTGATCCACCTTAGAGGTCATCGCGTCTGACGCCCGAGGCCAGAAGGTCTACCTATTGCTCGTGGGTGAACTCTTGCCGCGTGGCTTCGCCTGATCGGTGAGACGACGCACTTCTCTAGGGTTATTCGGCGACCTGCAGTGCAGCGTTTAGGGCAGCGAGATTCTGTCGATCGAAGCAACACCTATTTCAGGGTGATTCGATTATGTATTTGAGTTCTTCTTCGGCAACAGGCATCCGGTTCCTGGCCTCCATCAAGCAAGGAAATGGTCTCAAGCCTTCCACCCGCGCGGCCGGAATCGATAAGGAAGTCGGATACCGCTGGTTGCGTGAAAGTTATCTGGGATTCCGTGGTGAGGGATTGAGTCCGGCCGAGGCGACGGAAGCGCTGGGGTTCACGACGTCACGGCTCCCGGCTTGGGAAGCTGCGGTTGGAGTGGCCACGGGCCGCCACCATCTTCAGACGAACATCGAAGACGAGACCAAATTCTGGACGACTTTTGGTCGCGGAGCCAGGGTGGATCAGGCGGCCGCGGCCGCCGGGGTGAATCGTTCGACGGCGTATCGGTGGATCCGGGTCCGGTTCGACCAGCTCCGGGGCTCGAAGACCACGCTGAAACGATGCCAGGTGCTTTTGCGGTTGACCGACCGGCGTTGCCGCGGTCTCGAACGCGAACGGCTCGCCCGGCTGGCGAAGGAAAGGAATGCTGCCGCCGCGACCCAACACGCCGCCGTTCTGTCCTCGAACCGTTACGCGGACCAGGTGCTGGCCTCAACGGTTTCCCAGGCGCAACAGCGCCGCACCGAACGGGACACGAAATACTGGCATCTGATGCGTGAGGGCAAAAGCAACGCCGAGGCATGCAGAGTTCTGGGTATGCATAGGCGAACAGGCGCGTTGCTCCGGCGTGCGAACAACTACCAGATCCCGTCCCTGAAGGCCCTGCCGGCAGCGGCGGGCCGCTATCTCGATGCCCGGGAACGGCTGCGGATCGCCGACCTCCTGGAGCTGGGGCATTCCATGCGCCGGGTGGCCCGTGAACTGGGCCGCCAGCCCTCCACCATCAAGCGGGAGCTGGACCGCCACCGAGACGCCGAAGGCCGCTACCTGCCCCGGACCGCCGATCACGATGCCCGCCTGCAGCGGGCCCGTCCGAAGGTCCACAAGCTCGTTGCCGATCCCCGCCTGCGCGGGCTCGTGCAACGCAAGCTCAACCGATGCTGGTCCCCGGATGAAATCAGTGGATGGATGAAGAGGACCTACCCCGAGGACCGGGAACTGCGGATCTGCCCCGAAACGATCTACCGGTCGCTGCTACTGCGTGAAGGCCGGGGCCTGCACAAGCGCTACGCCGCCAAGCTGCGCACCGGCAGGAGGATCCGCAAGACCCGTTGGCGCACCGCACGGGGCGCGGCTCACGGATCCGCAACATGAGAATGATCGACCAACGGCCGGCCGAAGTTGAAACCCGCTTGGAAGCAGGCCACTGGGAAGGGGATCTGATCGTCGGGGTCGGGTCCGTCTCGGCAATGGTGACCCTGAGGGAACGAAAAACCCAGTACGGAATCATCGTCAACCTGCCCCAGGACCATACCGCCGCAAGCGTCAACGCCGCCATCACCAGCGCGTTCGCCGTGCTGCCAACGTCCCTGAAACGCACCTTGACATGGGACCAGGGGGTGGAAATGGCCAGCCACGAGGCACTGACCGAGGCCACCGGCGTTCCGGTGTTCTTCGCCGAACGATCCAGCCCGTGGCAACGCGGCGCGAACGAGAACTTCAACGGACTCGTCCGCCAGTATTTTCCCAAGGGCACCAACCTGGCCGTTCACAGCACGAGGCAAGTCGCCCACGTGATGCGGGAGCTCAACACCAGGCCCAGAAGGAACCTCGCTTACGATACCCCGGCCGCATGCTTCAGGGCCGAACACAAGGCGCCGGCAGCGCCTTTAGGGTAGCCTCCAAACAAGGGGTTAAATGGCCCCTATTTAGTCCTTTTGTTGCGTCGACCGATAAAATCCGCCGGCACCCTCACCGGGCAGTTTGCGGGCGGGTCTTACGGGAATCCGCGAGTGCCTGCATAACGGCTTTCTCGAAGGAAGTCATGAAAATGGCGAGCCGGCCGATGGGGGCTTACGGTACAACTCGAGAGGCCTGCCCGGGATACTTTTTACGGGACGGTGAATTGCAGACTCGCCGTGCGCCTTCGGCACCGCAGCTTTTCCTTGGTACCGTGGCGTAAACGTAGCCAAGGGGAAGATGTGGGAAATTTCGAGACGTCCGTCTATGAATCAGGGTCGTGGACGGATGATGAGGCTGCCGACGAGTGGAAGCTTCGGATTTCCGTTCATGACAGCGCCATTGCGACCGTGGACTACCGGCCGTCGGAGTGCGCTAGCGGCCGTTTCTATTTGGGCTTCCAGCCCCGCGATTACTTTGAGGACCCCGCTGCCAGCGACCCGGTCGATCTGCCGGCCGAAGCTGCATGTTTTTCGGTCTGGGCTTCGACTGTTGCCGGCGCCGACGTCCCTGCCGAGGAACTGATGGCGATGATGGCCGCCGAGGACGTTGTCGAACCCGAAGATGTCTTCGTGGAAGAGACCGTGATCCGGCTCCTCGCTCGTCTGGGTCTGCCATTGCCTGCTTGGCTGGAGGGCTAAGAAGCCCTTTTACCCTGGGAACTGGGCGGCCACCATGCCGGAGCGCTTCGGCTGACCTGCCCGCTAACGGATCGGCTTACGTGCGGCGAGGTGACAGTCAGTGCTGCAACAAAATGCCGCTATTTAACGCTGAGATTCATACCCGTGAGGTTGTGAACGCGGTAGCTTGGAAACGTGTTCCGCGCGCGGAGGCTGCAGCAGCCGCGATCGATAGGGTCGGTGTACTGTCAGGAATCAGTCCCCACGGCGTCGGACATCACGTACTCGAGTTTTCGTCGAACCCCGGGGAGACTCAGCGACTTGTTTGAGGAGAGATGACGACAGTGGGAATCACCCCCGGCGCCCTGGTCGCAGTCTTTGTCACCCTGTTCGTGGTCTTTGTCGCTCTGTACGTCGTCCGCCGAAGGAAGTGACCACTCGGCGGCCAAGCCCCCTCAGCCCGGGTTCACAACCTCACGGGGAAGAACAGCTAGGGAAGCTGATTATCCGGAAATTCACTACCGACAGTTTGACGACGATAGCGGGGTCGTCGCTGTCGTGGTCGTAATCGCTGCGAACTCGTTCTCTTCTGGGCTCGATGGAGCGTCGAGTGCCCGTTGAAGGATCCTTGGGTTCTTGCGGTGATTGTAACACTTAGCGGATGGGTGTTGTCATGATGAGGTATTCAATTTACGTAAGACCGGATCTTCTGCAGCTGTACAGGTCGGTGATCTGGGCATCGACGTCGGCGATCTCTGCGTCGCGAGCGTTGATCTGCTCGGCCAGCCGGATGACCAGGGCAGAGCCTGTGGTCTGAGTTGGCAGGACGGTGTGCTGGGAGTTCGCGGCCTTGAGTGCCTTCTCGGCCATCTTGGCACTGTTCCGGCAGCCGCGTTTCCTCAGCCAGCCGGCGAGGCGGGTCAGGCCTATCCGCCGGATGCCCTCGGGGGTCTGGTAACCGCCCAGAAGGATCAGGGGCGCCTTCTTGGAGTAGTCGAACGCACGCTCGAGCGCCGGGAAGCATTCCAGCAAGGTGGCCCGGAGCCGGTTGATCGCCCGGACACGGTCACAGATCAGATCCGTGCGGCGGGCGGTCAGCAGCCGCAGGTCCACGCTGATCTGGTCCGCACCGCGAACGGGCTGGAGGTCGGTGCGCATGCGTGCCTGGTCGGCGATGATCCGGGCATCTTTCGCGTCGGTCTTGCCGTCTCCGCGATAGGTCGCTGCGGCGTGATGCACGATCCGTCCGGGGATATAGAGCAGTTGCTGTGAGTGCGCGGCCAACAACTCGATCAACAGGGCCGCGCCGCCGGCGTTCAGATCCGTAGCCCAGCAGACCTCGCCGCCGGCTGCGATGTCCGCGATCGTGGCTATCAGGTCGAGCAGCACGATTTCGTCGTTCTCGACCTGTTTCGAGAGCAGCACCGTTCCTGTCTGATCGATCACGACGCAATGATGGGCTGTTCGTCGCCGCCAGCCGGCACGCCCCAGAAGTAACTTGCCGTTCGGGTGACGTTGCCTTGCGACGTCTTCGGTGAGCGCCGCGTGCTTTGGCCAGGACGCGGCCTTCGCGCAGGGGCGTTTCCCGTCATGACAGCACGTAGTAAGGGGAGGGCAGCCTCTTGTGCGACGAGCATGTTGTCGCTGGTGCGGAGAAAGGTCCTCGGTGCGGACTTCGGCAAGTCGCAGCACATTCTGCAGCGCGGGGGTTTCGGTGCCGACTTTCCAGATGGTGCTGTTTTTTACTACGTAGACCGCGGCCAATGGCCGGAGCGTCAAGTTGTTGGCCGTGGGTCCGTGGGATACGGTGCTGGCGAACCCAATCCCTACTTTGGCGTTGATGAGCGCGAAGACAGTAAGGGCGTCGGTGACTTCGATGATTTTGTCCGGGGCGAACCCGCACGGTGACCTGCCTCTTCGGCCTTGCTCCTGACCGTCCAGCCAGGGGCCGGGTCTATGACGATCATTCACCGCCCCATGACCCCCTCAGCGTGAATTTTCGTACAGATCATCCGCAGGCGGTATCTGGTGGCAGGTACAGCTTGGCGGTCCCGTCAGGACAAGGCCGCGCGGGAACGCTCAGGGAGATGCGGATCAAAGGACAGCGGCTGGCTGCGTATCATCGACAGTCCGCACTCCAGCGCTCCCAACACGACGCCGTCAGCCCCCAATGCGGACGCGGCCAAGACTGGTGCAGGGGCCTCGAATTTCTCCTCCAGGACGGCGGCGGCCTTCTTCAGGACCGGCTCTACGGCTGCCGCAACGGCACCGGCAACGATCACCTTTTCCACGTCCAGCAGACTCGCAAGCACATGGGCAACCCGGGCCAGCCGCTCGCCCAGCCGATCAACGATGCCGAGTGCTGCGGGGTCCCCGGCGGCTGCCGCGTCGAACACCGCTTCGGCGGACAACCGCCCGCGGGGTATCCCGGCCAGTATCGATCCCGGAGGCAGTGCCCCGGCCCGGCTGGCGGCCACGGCCCACTTCCTGCCCAGCAGGCCGAGGCCTTCGGTGGAGCCCACGCCGTCGACAACGTTTAGCAGGCGCATCTCACCTGCCCCGCCGCGCGGTCCCCGTAAGAGCATCCCGTCGATGACCAAGCCCGCGCCGAAGCGCTCCCCGGAGAGCAGCGCCGCGAAGGAGTTGGCGCCGGCGCCGTGTGCCCGCTCGGCAAGCGCGGCCAGGTTCGCGTCATTGTCCACCACCGTGCGCCCGCAATCCGCAAAGACCGCAGGGAAATCCGGATTCATGTTGCCCCAGAACTCGGTGCTTTCGGGGGAACGGCCCTTTTCATCAACGGGTGCGGGGACTCCGACCACCACCAGGAAGACTTCCTCGGGCCGGACGGCCGCCTCGGCCAATGCCTCGTCAACGGTGTTCCGTACGGTCAATCGGCGAACATCGCCGTATTCGCTGTCAAGGGTCTGTGCAGCACGCGCCAGGATGGTGCCGCGCAAGTCGGCGACGACGGCGGTGATCGTGTGTTGGCCGGCGTCAACGCCGACGATGAGACCCGCCTGACCGCGCAAGCGGTATCGGCGCGCCGGCCTGCCCTTGCTGTACTCGCCGGCTTCGCGGGAATCGCCCATCTCTTCGATCCAGGCCTGCGCGACCAGTTCGTCGCACAAACCCAGGACGGTGGACCGGGTCAAACCCGTTGCGGCCATGGCATCGACGGCACGGAAGGCCCCGGCCTCGAGTGCATAACGGAGCACCGCCCCCATGTTCATTCTCCGGAGCAGCTGTGGCGAAGTCGCCACGTCATCTCGTTCCATTCCTTGACCTTATCGTCCCCTTGATACAAACTTACTTCACGTATTAGATTTACAGTCTAGATTTATGCTGTCGCGTAATGCATCCCGGTGAGGTGATGCGTGTCCAGTCAAAGGAGACAATGAGGTGCTTGCAGTTCAAACGACCGGCCAGCCCGGCCTAAGCAGGCGATCGTTCCTGCTCGGTGCGGGTGCCCTTGGGGCTGGGTTCGCCCTGGCAGGATGCGCCCCGGCGCCGGGGTCCTCGTCGGCAGCCACGGAAATCACGTTCTATGTATCGAAGCCCGAAGTTATCAGCTACTTCGACGGTGTGATTGAGCAGTTCCATCGGAGCCAGGACACGGTCCGGGTAATCCGCGATTCGACCTCGAACATGTCTGCCAACTTCGTGCGCAACCAGCCCCCGGACCTGGGCTGCTGGAACTACAACTTCGCCGTAGCGGAATTCGTCAAACACGGCGCCCTCAGCGACCTGTCCGACATGGCCGAGGCAAAGTCGATCAAACCCCAGCTGTGGCCGCTGTTGAAGCAGACGGCGGATTATCCCGGCCGCACCAGCGCCATCCCGTATTCGATGATGGCCGAATCCGTCATCTACAACAAGGACATCTTCGCCCAGCACGGGCTGTCCGTTCCCACCACCTGGCCGGAGCTCGTGGCCGTCTGCAAGACCTTGCAGGACGCCGGAATCGCCCCGTTCTACAACACCATCAAGGACAGCTGGACAGTGGCGCAGGGATTGTTCGACTACAGCGTTGGCGGCATGGTGGACGTCCCGCAGTTCTTTTCCACGCTCAATGGCGAGGGCACGGCGGTGAAAGCCGGTCCCGCCGCCTCCTTCGAAAAGAACTTCAAGGCCCCCATGGAACGGATGGCCGAGCTGGCCACGTTCGCGAACAAGGATGCTGCCAGCCGCGGCTATGCCGACGGCAACCTCGCCTTCGCCCAGGGCAAAGGGGCTATGTATATGCAGGGCCCGTGGGCGTTGAACGAAATCGCCAAGACTGCCCCGGCCATGAACCTGGGCACCTTCCCGCTCCCTGTTGCCGACAACCCGGCCGACCTGAAGGTGCGCGTAAACGTGGACCTGGCCCTGTGGATCCCCGAGGCCTCCAAAAAGAAGGACGCGGCACGCCAGTTCCTCTCCTTCCTCATGCGCCCGGAGATCAATGACAAGTACAACGCAGACAACAACGGCTTCGGTGTCCGGAACGATGCACCGCCGGCAAGCAACCCGGTCCTGGCCGGCATGCAGAAGTACTACGACGACGCTGCGTTCTACCTGGGTGCCTCCCAGCTCATTCCCGCCTCGATTCCGGTAGCCAACTACGCCCAGTCCATCGCACTCGGCACGGCTCCCGATGCCCCCCTCCAGACCCTGGACGCCGACTGGGCACGCCTTGCCCTGCGCAACGTCTGACCAACCCGCAAGAATTGAGTGCCTCCATGTCATTGATACGCAGTGGACGCCCGTCCCCGCGGCGGCGCGTTGAACCCGTGTTCTATGCTTTCCTCCTCCCCACGGTCCTCGCCTTCACCCTCGCGATCACCGTCCCGGCCCTTATGGGGATCACCTTGAGTTTCACCAACTCGGTGGGATTCGGTGAGTTCAAGTTCACCGGCCTCACCAACTACATCGCGGCCTTCTCCGACCCGGCCATTCTTAAGGCCTACGGCTTCACTATCGGCTTCGCGGTGGTGACCGTGGCGGTGGTCAACGTGGTGGCCTTCTTCCTGGCACTGGGCCTGACCGAGAAGATCCGGGCCAAGATCGCCCTGCGCGCCGTTTTTGTCCTGCCCATGGTGATCTCGGGCATCGTCATCGCCTATGTCTTCAACTTCCTGTTTTCCAATTCCGTGCCGGAAATTGCCACGGCGCTGGGGATCAAGTCCCTGGAAACGAGCATGCTGGCCAATCCGGACCTCGCCTGGCTCGCCTTGGTTCTGGTCACTGCCTGGCAGGCGGTCCCTGCCACGCTGCTGATCTACATTGCCGGCATCCTGTCCATCCCCTCCGACGTCTATGAGGCAGCAGCCCTTGACGGTGCCACGTCCTGGCGCAAGCTGGCATCCATCACGATCCCGCTGGCAGCGGGCTACATCGTGATCAACCTGATCATGGGGTTCAAGGGCTTCATGAATGCCTATGACATCATCGTTGGCCTGACCAACGGCGGCCCCGGCACCTCCACCACCAGCGTCGCCATGTCCATCTTCAATGGCTTCACCAACGGCGACTACTCCTACCAGATGGCCAATGCGACAATCTTCTTCCTGATCGCCATCGTCATCGCACTGCTGCAGTTGCGTGCCACCCACGGAAAGGCGACCTTCTGATGACCACCCAAACGCTTGACGAGTCCGCCACTGATATAAGGCACGCCGGCATGCCGGCCGCTTCCCGCCGTCGTATGTCCCGGGCGCAACGCGGCCGCTGGACCCTCACCATCGTCTTGGCCCTCTGTTCGCTCACGGTCGTGGTTCCCCTGTACGTGACTCTCTCCATGGCCTTCAAGACCACCACCCAGGCCGTGGACGGGAACGCCTTCTCGCTGCCGGGCCCCTGGAGCCTGGATGGTTTTGCCCAGGCCTGGACTCTGACGAACTTCCCCCGCAGTTTCGCCGTCTCCGTGGGGATCGCTGCGCTCAGCGTGGCAGGCACCATCATTCTGAGCGCCCTCGCAGCCTTTGCGATCTCCCGCAACTGGGACCGCAGGCTGTTCCGCTGGTCATTTTTCTACCTGCTGGCGGCCATGTTCCTGCCCTTCCCGGTGGTGGCACTGTCCCAGGTGAGCCTGAGCGGCGTCGTCCACCTGGACAACCCGGTGGGCGTCGCCATCCTGCACATCATGTTCCAGTTGTCCTTCAGCGTCATGCTGTTCACGGCCTTTCTGCGTTCCATCCCGACCGAACTCGAGGAAAGTGCCCGTATTGATGGGGCCAGCACAGGGCAGGTGTTCTGGCGGCTGATCTTCCCGCTTCTGGCGCCCATGAGTGCCACCGTGGGGATCTTCGCCTTCCTGGCCTCCTGGAACGACTACATGATGCCTGCCCTCATCATTTCGAACCCGGCAATGCAGACCCTGCCCGTGCTGCAGCAGATGTTCCAAACCCAGTTCAGCAACAACTACAACGTGTCCTTTGCGTCCTACCTCATGGCCATGGCGCCCTCGATCGTTGTGTACCTGTTTGCGCAGCGCTGGGTGATGTCGGGCCTGACCCAGGGCGCCATCAAGTAAATCCCTGCTTATCCACTCCCACCCATCGAGTACCGGAGAAAACCTTCCATGACCGAAACCCTGCAGTCCGCAGCCACCCTGTCCACCGTGGACGCCAATTGGTGGCGGCAGGCCTCCGTCTACCAGATCTACCCGCGCAGCTTCGCCGATTCCAACGGTGACGGGCTGGGCGACCTGCCCGGGGTAACCTCCCGCGTCCCGTACCTGAAGGCCCTGGGCATCGACGCCGTCTGGCTGAGCCCCTTCTACCCATCCGCCCTGGCGGATGGCGGCTACGACGTGGACGACTACCGCAATGTTGACCCGCGGCTGGGTACCCTGGATGACTTTGACGAGATGGCCGCGGCCCTCCATGCCGCGGACATCCGCCTCATCGTCGACATCGTGCCCAACCACTCCTCCGACCGGCACGAGTGGTTCAAGGAAGCACTCGCCTCGCCGAAGGGATCGGCCGCCCGTGAACGTTACATCTTCCGTGACGGGCTGGGGATTGACGGCGGGCTCGCGCCCTCGGACTGGGAATCGGTGTTTGGCGGCCCGGCCTGGGACCGCATCACCGAACCTGACGGTACGCCCGGCCAGTGGTACCTGCACCTCTTCGCCAAGGAACAGCCGGACTTCAACTGGGACAACCCTGAAGTACGCGAGGACTTCCTGAAGACACTGCGCTTCTGGTCCGACCGCGGCGTGGACGGCTTCCGCATCGACGTCGCTCATGCCCTGACCAAGGACCTGCCGGAGGTGCTTCCCTCCAAGGCCGAACTGCCCCAAGACGGCGAAAACGCCTTGGGCGCCCACCCCATCTGGGACCGCGACGAGGTACACGAGATCTACGCCGAGTGGCGCAAGCTCTTCAATGAATACAACCCGCCCCGCACCGCCGTCGCCGAAGCCTGGGTACACGCGGACCGCCGTGCCCGCTACGCTAGCCCCGAAGGACTGGGCCAGGCCTTCAACTTCGACCTCCTTCAGGCAGACTTCGACGCCGCCCAGTTCCGCACCATCATCACCAAGAACCTGACCGAGGCACAGGCCACCGGGGCCTCCTCCACCTGGGTGTTCTCCAACCATGACGTCATCCGCCATACCACGCGCTACGGCCTGCCGGCCGCTGAGCCGGCCGCTGAAGGGGCGATCATGGCCGGCAATGCCGGCAAGGCCTGGCTGCTTGAGGGCGGCGACCCTTCCGCAGTGGACGCCGTGCTGGGCCTGCGTCGGGCTACGGCGGCCTCGCTGCTGATGTTTGCCCTGCCCGGCTCTGCCTACCTTTACCAGGGTGAAGAGCTCGGCCTGCACGAGGTGGGTGACATTGCCGACGCCGAGCGGCAGGATCCGGCGTTCTTCCGCAACCCGGGCGTGGACATCGGCCGCGACGGCTGCCGGGTTCCGCTGCCTTGGACGGCCGAGGGCAATTCGTTCGGTTTCGGGACCGGCGGCTCCCACCTGCCGCAGCCGGAATGGTTTGCCGACACCTCAGTGGAAGCCGAGGAAACACGGGAAGACTCGACCCTGTCCATCTACCGCAAGGCCCTGGCACTGCGGGCCCGGCTGCAAACAGGCGAAGAGCTGGAATGGCTGGAGACCGGCCGGCTCGACGTCCTGGCCTTCCGACGGCCCAACGGCTGGACCTCGGTGACGAACTTCGGCACGGAACCCTTCAAGCTCCACGGCGGCGAGGTGCTGGTCTCCAGTTCACCGCTGGGGTCTGGTGTGCTGCCCGGTTCGACCACCGTTTGGCTCCAGGCCTAGCTGTATCTGGCCCTGGCATTGGCTGCAGCTGGGGGCGTGAAAGCCAGGAGGCCTCTGTGCTCAGCGGGAACTACCCAGTTCCCGCTGAGCACGGAGGCCTCGTCCTGAGGTAATGCCCGATTGCTGCTCATCGAATGGATGCTTTCCGGCAGACCGGGCAACCGCACTGACGCTACGACCTCACTCAAGCTGCCCCGTCGACATGCAGTTCTCTCGACGCAAGGAAGATCGCTACGTCACGGGATGGTGCGCCCGTTGTCCTCGCTTTCACTACCCACGACGATCAAGGCAACCCGGTAGGCGGTATCTGCGATCCGCTCCCGGTGGAATGGCAGGGTAGCCACCTGTCCCTCAGGAAGTAATGCAATGAGGACGCCGCCGCCGGACACTTCACAAGGTGACGGCCGGCGACATCTGGGCTACGACGGTCCCCTCGCCGGAGTGGAGTCATCTACAACAAGGACCCTTGGCCAAAATTCGGGGTCGCCGTACCCCCAACCCGGGACCAATTTCTGACGGCTTGAACCCCTTCAGGCGGTAGGCCGGCGTCCATCTACCGTGCACACTCGGAAAACTCCGCGGACCCTGCAGGCTGGCTTCAGGCCATGGCCTCAACAACAAAAGCAAAGGACCATGATGTACGCTCCTGCGACCCCTGTCGCCGGCTCATCGTCCGAAGCGCATCTTCGGATAGGGATCGATGTCGGCGGGACCTGGATCAAGGGTGCCAGTATCGACATGAGCACCGGCACCCCGACCGGGGAGGTCCGGCACCTCCCGACGCCTTCGGACGGAACCCCGGAGGGGGTGGCGCACGTACTGAATCAAATCATCGATGACCTGCGCTGCGGAAGCTCCGGGGAAGCGGATCTGACCGTAGGAGTCGCCATCCCCTCGATTGTCCAACACGGAGTAGCCCGGTCGGCAGCAAACCTGGATGACAGCTGGATCGGATTAGATGTTCAGGCTTATCTGGGAGGGCAACTTCGACTCCCTGTTTGGGCTGCGGGAGCGGCTGCGCATCATCAGGTGAAGATGTCGGCCACGTACCTGCCGTGGGTGCGCTCCACCTCATCCATCCACGTCTCGGCGTCCGCCAGGGAGGCGCCGGTGGCCTCCCTGTAGATCTGCACGCACGTGTCGCGGACCTGGGGCGCCATGTATTCGCCGTCGCCGCAGACGTAGACCGTGGCGCCCTGCTTGACCAGCTCCACGACGTCGGCGCGGTCCGACCACAGGCGGTCCTGGACGTACTTCCGGCCATCCTCGGGGACGGTGGAGAAGGCCGGCCGGAGGTCGAGGTTGGCCTCCTGCGCCCAGGAGGCAAGTTCGTCGTGGTAGAGGAAGTCGGTGTCCGGGGCGCGGCAGCCGAAGAACAGCAGAGCCGGTGCCGGCGTCACGCCTTCGGCCTGGGCCCGGAGCGCGCGGTCCTGGACGAAGCCGCGGAAGGGCGCCAGCCCGGTCCCGGCACAGACCATGATGAGCGGGACCGCCAGGGGCGCCGGTGGGTGGAAAGCGGCGTTCGAAGGACGAACCGTCACCGCGATCCTTGACCCCGGCCTGGCCTGGGCGAGATACGTGGAAGAGGCCCCTTCAAAGGTGCCGCGACCGGACCACGCGGGAGCCTGGATGACAGCGAAGGTCAAGGTGGCGTGGTCGGGGCTCCAGAGCGGGGACGAGGAGATCGAGTACCGCCGGGGCGTCAGTTGCGTCAGCAG
Organism: Arthrobacter sp. ok909; assembly: GCF_900104405.1. Taxonomy (NCBI): domain Bacteria; kingdom Bacillati; phylum Actinomycetota; class Actinomycetes; order Micrococcales; family Micrococcaceae; genus Arthrobacter; species Arthrobacter sp. ok909. The sequence continues at coordinate 175,722 of NZ_FNJS01000004.1, forward strand.
TTGCAGGAACGAGGTGAACGACAGCTGGCATGACGGGTACGTCTCCAGCAGGTCCAGGAGAGAGACGCGCTTCTCCAGGATCTCGGCCGCATAGCGCCCGCGGTCCCGCGCCAGGGCCTCAAGCCCGCTCCGCTCTGCGGGATCCGCGGCGACGTCGGCCAGGTCCTCGAGCTGTGTGCGGGTGGCGGGGACCGCAAGTTCGACGTAACTGCTGAGGAGTTCGCCCACGGCCACGGGCGAGCCGGTGGGCAGGAACGTGTCTCCCCGCTCCATGCTCAGCAGGACGTGCAAGTCATAGTCGAGGTTGAAGCGGGCCAGCGCCCGCTGCACGAGTGTGGCGGGATTCAGCGGCAGCACGGCCAGGTAGTCGCCGGTCCGGTAGCTCATTCCCTCGGGCAGGGCGATCTCGACATGCCGTTTGGACCGGGCGCCGGGTTTGGCCAGGTCCACCAGTTCCCGGTTTGCCACGACGGTGCCCAGGGCCAGCCCGTTCTGGCGCAGCAGCGGGTCCCGGACGTTGCCCACGAACTGCAGTTCAAGCTGGAGCTGCGCGGCCGGGGAGCTGGTCCGCTGCCCGAGGGCGGCGTCCACCGCGGGCCAGAATCCCGCATACCACTCGTCGAAATCGCCGAAGAAGTCGCCGCGGGCATTGGCCTCGCCCCGGGCATAGACCGGCACGGCGCCCGCGGTCGCGAGCCGGGCGTCGATGGCCTTGGGCACCTCCTGGTACGTTCGCGCCCAGTCCTTGTTGCCGTTGCCGAAGACCGTGTACCGCACTCCGGCGAGGCTGCCCGGCTGCAGGCCTTGGGTCCAGGCCAAGAATTTCCGGGCGTTGTCGGGCGGCTGCCCCTCGTAGGAGGAGGACACGATCGCGACGAGCCCCTCCGTCGGCAGTCCGCCGGCGGCCTCGTCGAGCGGCCCGATCGTGGGGCTGTAGCCGCGCCGTCCGGCGTCGTTGGCTATGCGCTGGGCGAAGTCCTTGGACGTGCCCGCATTGGAACCGTAGAGCACCCGGATCGGGACGCCGTTGGGAGCGGCAGCCGGCGCTTCCGTCTGCCGGGCCTGTTCGACGGCGGCATGGCCGGCCGCGATCTTGACGTCCCGCCGGCGCGCGTGGATGTACAGACCCTCAGGCTTCATCGTGAGCGTGTGCTTGATCTGCAGCTCATAACCGGGATCCGCCGAGGCGATCTCGAAGCGCTGGAGCAGCTTGGCCAGGAAGAGCATGGCCTCCTGCAGGGCAAAACCCCGGCCGATGCAGGACCGCTGGCCGTTGCCGAAAGGCTTCCAGGCATTGGCCGGGATGGTCGCGGCCCGCTCTGGGGAGAACCGCTCGGGGTCGAACACGGCGGCGTCCTCTCCCCACGCCGCCTTGTCCCGGTGCAGCCGCGGGAGCAGGACCAGGATGGGCTGGCCTGCGGAGACGTCGTAGCGGCCGCCGAGCGTCGTGTCCTGGAACGGGGCGACGTTGAACGCCGGGGCAGTGGGCCAGAGCCGCAGCGTTTCCTTGAGAATCTGGTCCAGGTACCCCAACCGGGGCAGGTGCTCGAACCTGGCGCTGTCCGAGCCCAGGACCTCGTCCACCACAGCGTGCGCCTTGGCCAGGACGGCCGGATGGCGCAGCAGCTCGTAGAGGGCAAAGGACAGCAGGCCGCTGGTTGTCTCGTGCCCGGCGATCAGGAACGTGACCATCTGATAGCGGATGTTCTCATCCGAGAGCCGCTCGCCGGTCACGGGGTCCGCCGCGCTGAGCATGGTGTCGAGGATGTCCTCGCTGCCGGCCGGGCTCGGATTGCGCCGCCGGTCGCTGATGATCTGCTCGGCGACCTCGAACATCAAGACGTTGTCTTCCTCGAGCTGGTGTCGTCTGCGCAGCATGATCTTGTTCTGTACCGGGAGCCTGCGTGCCCGCCCGCCGGATTCGACCAGCGCGCGGACCATGGCCCCGACGAAGGGATGCATCTCTTCCCGGTAGAGGCTGTTGAACCGGTACTTGAACGAACACAGGGCGATCGTGTCCAGGGTCAGGCGGGTGGTGTTGTCCGGAACGTCGATCCGGGCCGTGGGCCCGAGCCTCTCCCACTTGAGCAGCAGCTGCTCGACGATGTCGTCCATGCCCACGAACATCCGCTTGAGCGCCGCGGGCCCGAACGCCGGCATCAGGATCCGGTGTGCCTTTTGCCAGTTGGGCTCCTTTGTTTCCGCGGTGAACAGGCCGTCACCGGCGAACTGCCGCACCTCGCGGAGGGCAGTGCCGAGCACCTTGCCGAAGCGGGATTCGTCGCACACCTCGTTGACGAGTTCCTGGGAGGAGACGACGACGAGGCTGCGGTTGAAGAACTGAATGCGGACGATGGGGCCGTACTGCTCGGCCACCTCGGCCAGCCCCAGGACGCCCTTGCTGGAGTCGATATCGGGCAGATTGCCGACGACCGGCCGGGGCGGGGGCTGGGGTATGGGGACGCTGGATGACGGCATGGGCCCTCCTAAGCGGTCGCCGATTGACGCTCGTGAGCACTGTTTCCTGTGGGGATTCCTGCCGGACGGGACGGGACCGCCCTGCCCGGATCCACGATACTCCGCTCAGATCCCGGGCAATAGGGGCGATAGGTCGGGACCGGGGTGTGGGCGATATGCCGATTCAACGATCAGAGACCTCACTTTTCATTGATAGAAGTCGCAAAATATTGAGCCTGGACGTACATTGTGACAATGACCGCCCTCGATGATCTTGACCGCCGGCTCCTCTCCGCCCTCCGTGAGGACGGCAGGGCCTCGGTGGCCAGCCTGGCGCGCCGGCTGGATGTTGCCCGGGCTACCGTCAACAGCCGGCTGGAGCGGCTTGTGGCATCCGGGACCATCGTCGGATTCACGGTCCGGGTGCGCGATGAGCTCGACCCGCTGGCGATCCGCGCCGTTGCCCTGATTGCGGTGGAAGGCAGGACGACGGACAGGGTTATCCGCCAGCTCAGGGGCTTTCCCGAGATCACGGCACTGCACACCACCAACGGCGGGTGGGACCTTGTTGCCGAACTCCGCACCGAAAGTCTTGTCGACTTTGACCAGGTCCTGGGCCGGATCCGGGGCGTCGATGGCGTTGTCAACAGCGAAACGAGCCTCCTGCTGAGCTCCGTGCTGCGCTAGGGATCACGGGGCGTCCAGCCAACAAAATATTCAATCGGCGTCGTCACTATGCTCAGTCGCACAACAAAAAGCTTGCTGTTTGGCAATTGAGACTGCATATCGCCGAACCCTAGAGTGGTGGCATCAGCAACTAACTAGAGAATGAGGAGGCGCAATGACGCGCTTTGTCGATGTCCACAACATGGTGCGCTGGGCTGCCGGACGCGGGCCGGAGACCATCATTTCCGGCATGATCGAGTACGTTGAGAATGACTTCCGGCGCTGGGAGTCGTTCGACAAGACTCCCCGGATCGCCAGCCACACGCCATTCGGCGTCATCGAACTCATGCCCACGAGCGATCACGAGACCTATGGTTTCAAGTACGTCAACGGCCACCCGTCCAACCCCGCACGCGGTTTCCAGACCGTGACAGCGTTTGGCGTCCTGGCCGACGTCCACAACGGCTATCCCACATTCCTCACCGAGATGACAGTCCTGACTGCGCTGCGCACCGCGGCGACGTCCGGCATGGTGGCCAAGAAGCTCGCCCGTGCCGGCTCGCGCGTCATGGCGATGATCGGCAGCGGAAGCCAGTCCGAGTTCCAGGCCCTCGCGTTCCGGAGTGCACTGGGGATCTCCACGCTCCGGGTATGGGACACGGATCCCGCCGCGCTCAAGAAGTTCGTGGCCAACATGACGCCGCTGGGCTTTGACATCACGATCGCCACATCCGCGGCGGATGCGGTGCGGGGAGCCGATGTCATCACGACGTGCACCGCGGACAAGGCCAACGCCACCATCCTCACGGCGGACCTGATTGAACCGGGCGTCCACATCAATGCCATCGGCGGGGACTGCCCCGGGAAGACCGAGCTTGAACCGGCGATCCTCGGACTCGGCGACGTGTTCGTCGAATACGCCCCCCAGACCCGGATCGAAGGGGAGATCCAGCACATGCCGGCCGACTTCCGCGTCACGGAGTTCTGGCAGGTCCTGACCGGCAAAGCGCCCGGACGAACCGACGATGCACAGATCACCATCTTCGACTCGGTCGGCTTTGCCATTGAGGACTTTTCCGCCCTGAGGTTCGTGCGCGACGCCGTCGCCGGCACCGATTTCTTCGTGGAGATCGACCTCGTCGCCAGCCCGGAGGACCCGAAGAACCTGTTCGGCCTCGTGGGTGCCCTTTCTCCCGTCGGCTCGTAAGCCTGCGATGTCCGTTCAAGCCCCCTCCGCCGTCGTTCTCGTGAGGCCGCACAACTTCATGCCAAACGAGGCGACGGCATTGGATAATGCCTTCCAGACGGCCCTCCAGATGCCGGCTCATCCCGGGGATCGGCAAACGCTGGCCGCCGCCGCCCGTCACGAGGTGTCGGGGCTGGCCGAGGCGCTGGAGGCGGCCGGTGTCACGGTGCACGTGTTCGAGGACCATGACGAAACCCGCCCGGATAGTGTGTTTCCCAACAACTGGCTCTCCACCCATGCGGGTGGCCGGATCGGGATCTTCCCGATGTACGCCCCCAACCGCCGCCACGAACGCCGCAGCGACATCCTGGACTTCCTGAAGACCCATTACCGGGTGCAGGACGTCATCGATTACTCCGGGCTGGAAATGGACAGCGTCTTCCTGGAGGGAACGGGGGCCATGGTCTTGGACCACGGCTCCCGTGTGGCCTATGCCGCACGATCCCGCCGGGCCGATCCCGTGGCGCTGGAGCGGTTCTGTACGAACTTCGGCTATGAGCCCATGCTGTTCGACGCGGTCGACGCAGACGGCACCGCCATCTATCACACGAATGTGATGATGACTGTGGCGACAGACTTCGCAATGGTCGGAGTGGACCTGATCCGCTCGGCTGGACGCCGGCGTGAGGTGATGGAACGGCTTGCCGCCGGGGGGCGGGCGGTCATCGAGCTGAGCCCCTACCAGATCAGCAATTTCGCAGGCAACGCGATCGAGCTGCAAGGCGCGGAAGGCCGCGTGCTGGCGCTCTCTCGGCGGGCCCTGGGAACCCTGACGGCGGAGCAGAAGGCCGTCATCGAACGAAACTGCACCTTGCTGCCCGTGGACGTTCCCACGATCGAACTGGCCGGGGGGTCCGTGCGATGCATGATCGCCGGCATCCATCTCGACCGCCGGCCCGTCCCTGCCGGCGTCGGGGGCTGACCGGTCCTCTAGTCGCTGAAGTCCCCGGCGTTCCTGCGAAACGTGCCAAGGATCCGGATCAGCTGGTCCACGTCCTGGTCTGCGAAGCCCGAGCGCCCGAAGACCTCGGAGTTCAGCACCGCCGTCGCCTGTTTGGCTAGGGCGCGGCCCTCCGCGGTGAGCTCGATCAGCGTGGTGCGGCCGTCCGTCGGATGGGGGGAACGGACCACCAGCTCGGCATTCTCGAGCCGGTCCACGGCGTTGGTGACCGAGGTGGGGTGGACCTGAAGCAGCGCGCTCGCCTTGTTCATGGGCAGCGCGCCGCTGCGTGCGAAACTGAGCAATGCCAGCAGCTCATACCGGGCAAACGTGAGCCCGAACGGCTTGAGCACGGCTTCGATCCGGCCCAGCAGAATCTGCTGGGTCCGCATGATGGCGGTGATGGCCGCCATCGGGGCGGCGACGTCGGCCCAGCCGTGGCGCTCCCAGTTCAACCGGGCGTCGGCGATCGGATCTCGGGGCAGGGGCGTTCCCACGGTCAGCTCTGCCCCCTGAGTCCCGGGAAATCGGCCTCGGAATACTCGATGCCCAGGCCCTCCGGGACGGGTCCGCCGCCGTGGCGCATTTCCTCGCTGTGGCGGAGCTCCACGCGCCGGATCTTGCCGGAGATGGTCTTGGGGAGTTCGGCGAACTCCAGGCGGCGGATCCGCTTGAACGGGGCCAGGTGTTCGCGGCAGTACCGCAGGATGTCCTCGGCGAGCTCCGGGCCGGGCTGGTGCCCGGCGGCCAGGACCACAAACGCCTTCGGCACGGACAGCTTGAGCGGGTCGGGGGAGGGGACGACGGCGGCCTCCGCCACCGCCGGATGCTCGATCAGCACGCTCTCCAGTTCGAACGGGGACAGCCGGTAGTCGGAGGACTTGAAGACGTCGTCGCCCCGGCCTACATACGTGATGATGCCGCGTTCGTCCCGGCTGGCCATGTCGCCGGTGTGGTAGTAGCCGTCGCGGAAAGCATCCGCGGTCTTCTCCGGGTCGCCGTAGTAGGCCTTCATGAGCCCCACGGGGCGGGGGTCCAGGCGCAGGCAGAGTTCGCCGTCGTCGGACTCCTCACCGGTGGCGGGGTCCACGAGCACGACGTCGTAACCGGGCAGCGGCCTGCCCATGGCGCCGATCTTGATCGGCTGGCCCGGGGTGTTGGCGATCTGCACGGTCGATTCGGTCTGCCCGAAGCCGTCCCGGATGGTTTGGCCCCAGGCGCGGTGGACCTGGTCGATCACTTCGGCGTTGAGCGGTTCGCCGGCGGACACCACCTTGGTGGGCGGGTTCTTCAGCAGGGTAAGGTCGGCCTGGATGAGCATGCGCCAGACCGTGGGCGGCGCGCAGAAGCTCGTCACCGACTCGCGGTCCATCTGCTCCATGAGGGCCTTGGCGTCGAAGCGCTCGTAGTTGTAGATGAACACGCAGGCCTCGGCGATCCAGGGCGTGAACACGTTGGACCAAGCGTGCTTTGCCCAGCCCGGGGAGGCGACGTTGAGGTGGACGTCGCCCGGTTCCATCCCGATCCAGAACATCGTGGACAGGTGACCGACCGGGTAGGAGGTGTGCGTGTGCTCCACCAGCTTGGCCTTGGACGTGGTGCCGGAGGTGAAGTAGAGCAGGAGGGTCTCGTCGGCCAGGGTGGGGGTGTCCGGGGTGAAGTCTTCGCCGGCCGCGTCGGCGTCCGCATACTGCAGCGCCGTGTTCTGTGCTCCGGCGGGTTCTGCGGCGGCGTCGCCGATTTCGATCAGCGTGTAATTACCCGCGACGTCGGCGAACTTGGCGATGTTGGCACTTCCGACGGCGGCCCAGGCCGCGCCGCCGCGCTCCACCCGGTCCTGAAGGTCCGCGGGGCCCATCAGGGTGGTGGTGGGGATCATGACGATGCCCAGCTTAATGCCGGCCAGCATGAGTTCCCAGAGCTCCACCTGGTTGCCGAGCATGATGATCATCCGGTCTCCGCGCCGCACGCCCTGGCTCCGCAGCCAGTTGGCCACCTGGGACGAGCGCCGGGAGAGGTCCGCGAAGCTGCGGCGCGTTGCTGACCCGTCCTGCTCGACGATCACCAGGGCCGGGTTGTCCGCCTTGGCCGGGTCCGCCGCGAGTTGGTCGAACCAGTCCAGCGCGAAGTTGAATTCCTCGAAGCGCGGCCACTGGAATTCGCTGCGGGCGGCCTCGTAGTCCCCGCGCAGGGCCAGCAGCCGGTCCCTGGCGGCCCGGAATTCCTCAGTTACGGTCATGGTGCACCTTTCGAAGTTCGCTGGCGCAGCCGTTCCGGGCGGTCCGTGGCACAACGCCGTTGCCTGGGATCCCGCCGGGCCGCCGTGGCGCCCGCCTAGTGATCCCCGTCACTCTGCAATATACTAGGACATCCAAGGGTTTGGAAGAGCGGCGTCGCTCTGCTGGCGGCGCATGACGAAGGGATACGTGCCCGTGCAGTCACCAGGACGTGCCAACGGACAGTTGGCGCCAGCCGAATCAAACACAGCCGGAACGGTTGCTGCGGCCCCCGCGGCAGAGCCGCCGTTTCCCGACGCCGATCTCATGTACATCGTGGACCTGCTGCCGCCGGACGAACAGCTCCGGTACCAGGAGGTGCGGGAATTCCTGCAGTCCCGGATCCGGGCGGCATCGATCGACTACTGGAACCGCGAGGAGTTCCCCTTCGGGCTGCTCGCGGAACTCGGAAAGTACGGCCTCGGCGGGTTGCAGACGGACGGCACGTCCAAGCTCTTCAAGGGCCTCATGTATGTCGAGGTGGCCCGCGCCGACGTCTCCCTCTCCGCGCTCGTGGGCATCCACAACGAGCTGATTGTCGGCATGATCGATCAGCTCGGCTCCCCGGAACAGAAGGCCCGCTGGCTCCCCGGCCTCACCGCCTTCACCCAGCTGGGAGCGTTCGCCCTGACCGAGCCGGACCATGGCTCGGACATCGCCGGCGGCCTGGAGACCACCGCCCGGCTGGAGAACGGCGAGTGGGTCATCAACGGCGCCAAACGTTGGATCGGGGCTGGCACGATCGCGGACTTCGCCCTCGTCTGGGCCCGGGACGTCGCCGACCAGCACATCAAAGGATTCATCGTGGAGACGGACCGGCCCGGGTACACCGCCACGAAGATCGCCAATAAGATCGGCCTGCGCATCATGCAGAACGCGGACATCGTCCTCGATGAGGTCCGCATCCCGGAAGCCAATCTGCTGCCGGGGGCCACCGACTTCTCCAAGGCCAACGAGCTCCTGCGCGATTCGCGCGCCTGGGTGGGCTGGCAGGGTGCCGGAATCCAGCTCGCCGCATTCGACGTCGCGCGGTCCTATTCGCTGCAGCGCCGGCAGTTCGGCAAGGAGCTGGCCCGCTTCCAGCTCATCCAGCAGCAGCTTGCCGAGATCCTGGGCAACGCCACCGCCTCGCTGGCCCTGATGGCCCAGCTGGCGAGGATCCAGGAGGAAGGCAAGCTGGAGATGGTCCAGGCCGCCATGGCCAAGTCCACCACCACGCGGCTGGCGCGGGCGTCGGTGGCGATGGGCCGGTCCCTCATGGGCGGCAACGGGATCAGCAGCGACTACGAGATGGGCAAGCTCTTCGGCGACGCCGAAATCCTCTACACCTATGAGGGCAGTTACGAAATCAATTCACTGATCGTGGCCCGGGCCGTGACCGGAAAGTCCGCCTTCGTCTAAGCGCTGAGCTAAGCGCGGAGTCCGACCGGGCCGTCCCCGGCCCGGGCCGTCCGGGTGGCGTGGCCGTAGCGTGAGGTGCGGTTGCGGCCGGCGTTTTTCGCCTCATAGAGAGCCCGGTCCGCGCAGTCCAGGAGGGTCCCGGCCGCTGCGTCGCGCTGCTCGCAGACGCCGGCGGAGATCGTCAGGAAGCCGACGTCGCCGAACGGCTCGGACGCGATGGCCTCCCGGGCCCGTTCCGCCGCTTGCAGGGCCTCGGCGCCGTTCGTCTCGGGGAGCAGCCACACGAACTCTTCGCCGCCGAAGCGGGCCAGGATGTCCTGGCTCCGCGCGACTCCACGGAGCCTCGCCGCGACCTCGGCCAGGACGACGTCGCCCATCAGGTGGCCGTAGGTGTCGTTGACCCTTTTGAAGTGGTCGATATCCAGGACGACGGCGCTCAGGTTGGTGCCGCGCGTCCCGGCCAGCGCAAGCTGTTCGGCGAGGTGCCGTTCCAGGGCCCGCCGATTGGGCAGGCCGCTCAGGGCATCCGTGGTGGCCTGCAGTTCGAGGTCGGTCCGTGCCTCCGAGTTGCCGATGGCGATCTCGACGAGCACCGCAAACTGGGCCAGCCGCGCCATCATGGCTTCCGTGACGCCCGTGCGGGATTTCGAGGTCAGGGTCACCACGCCCCACAGGCTTCCCCCGACCCGTACCGGCGCCGCCGCCGCGGACTGGAAGCCGCCGGCGCGCATCTGCTCCGCCGCCGGTCCGCCCTCCGGCCCGTAAACAACGAGGGCAGGCTTGCCCGTCAATGCCACCCGGACGGTGGCCGACTCGTCGGTCGGCGCAAAGATGTGCCGGCGGCTCAGCGTCGGCGGGAGGGCGGGGGCCATGGCGACGATTTCCGCCGACGACGCGCCCGTGAAACGGACGACGGCGGCGGAGTCCACATTGAACAGCTCAAGGACGATAGCCGCGACCCGCTCGGAGATGTCGGCGGGGGCGGCGTTACGGGCCACAGCGGTCGCTATTTCGTGGAGGGCCTCCCAGACCTGCTGCTGCTGCAGGCGCTCGGTGACGTCAACCGCCACGACCATGCCGGCCGTGGCCTCGTCGTCGGAGTACACCGGTCCGGCTTTGAGCCGGTAGGTGCGATGGCCGATCTGACGGCTCCAGGAGACTTCCCGGCCGGCGAGGGCCGCACGGTAGCGCGGCTCAAGCTCGCTGGCGAGATCGCCCTTGAGCACGTCCTGGATGCGCCGGCCTTCGAGCTCCTCCGTGCGGTAGCCGAACGTCTCCAGTTCCTGCCCTTCGGCGATCAGGTAACGCAGATCGGCGTCGAAGAGGAGCACGAAGACACCGGGGACGCTGCGCGCCAGGGCCCGGTACCGGTCCATGTTCTGCTGCCGGCGCCGATCGGCCAGCACCCGCTCCGTGATGTCCGTGACCTGGACGAAAAAACCCCGCACCGCGCCGTCGTCCCGGGCATCGGGGGTGTAGGTCACCTCGGTGTAGCGCGATTCGCCCGCGGCATCCACGAGGGTCCGGTCAAACTGCTGAGGCTCTCCGGCGAGCACGAGCTCGATGTACGGCCGGTTCGCCTCGAAGACTGCCTCCCCGAGCACGTCCCCGATATGCATGCCATATAGCTGGCCGGGTTCAATGCCGAACCACGTGCCGTAGGCGTCGTTGGCCAGGCGGTTGCGGAGCCCCGTATCCCAGTAGCCCACCATGGCCGGGATTCCGTTGAGGACGGCCTGCAGTTGCGCCGGGATCTCCGGCAGCGGCGACGGGCCGGCATCGTCCCAGTTGAGCGGGCTGCGATTTGTCATTGCCCCAGTATCCATTGCCGGCCGCGGCATGGGAAAACTCAGGAAGAACCGTCAGGAAAACCTGTCACTAAGAGTTGTCAGGGCATGAACCGGTAGCCGATGCCGGCCTCCGTGAGCAGATGGCGCGGGTTGGCGGTGTCCGGTTCGAGCTTGCGCCGCAGCTGGGCCATGTAGACCCGGAGATAGTTGGTTTCCTTGGCGTACGCCGGACCCCAGACCTCGGAGAGGAGCTGCTGCTGTGTGATGAGTTTTTCCGGGTTCCGGACCAGCACCTCCAGAATGTTCCATTCGGTGGGGGTCAGCCGCACATCCTGGCCGTCTCGGATGACACGGTGTTTGCCCAGGTCCACGGTGAAGGCCTCGGTGGTCACCACGGGTGCCTGCTCCGGGTCAACGCTGCGGCGCAGGAGGGCGCGGATCCGGGCCAGCAGTTCGTCGAGGCCGAACGGCTTCGTGATGTAGTCGTCGGCGCCGGCGTCGAGCGCTTCCACTTTGTCCTCGGAGCCGTGGCGTGCTGAGAGCACCAGGATCGGGACCTGGCTCCCGGACCGGAGTTCCCTCAGGACTGTGGTGCCGTCGATGTCCGGCAGCCCGAGATCCAGGATGACCAGCGCCAAGGGGTGCTGGGATGCGGTCAGCAGGGCGGAGCGCCCGTCTGCCGCCGTCGTCACCGAGTAGCCGTGGGCCTGCAGCGTGATCCGGAGCGCTCTCAGCAGGTGCGGGTCGTCATCGACCACCAGGACGGCGGTCATCCGGCGTCCGGTCCTGGCGTGAGCGGCAGCGTATGGCGGCGCCCCAGGGCCGACTGCGGCTCGAGCGGGGCCTGGGCGCGGCGCGGGTCGAACGGCATGCCCGTGGACAGGGGAAGCCGGATGACCATTGTCAAACCGCCACCGGGCGTCTCTTCCGCGGCCAGCGTTCCGCCCATTGCTTCGGTGAATCCTTTCGCCACGGCCAGCCCGAGTCCGATCCCGGTGGTCTGCGGCGTGTCATCGAGCCGCTGGAACGGGCGGAACATCTCGACGACACTCTCCGCCGGGACGCCCCGGCCATGATCGATGATCCGCAGCTCGCCCGCGGGGTGTCCTTCGAGTGTCGCCGGGCTGAGACCGCCGGCCGTCCCCACCAGGACGATGTCCGAGTCCGGTGCGTATTTCACGGCGTTTTCGACGATATTCGCAATGACACGTTCCAGCATTCCCGGGTCGGCGTCGATCTCCGGCATGTTGGCGGGCAGATCCACCCGCACCTTGCCCGGGGGGACGGCGCCGAGGGCTCCGGGGATCACCTCCAACCAGCGCACCGGCCTGAGCAGGGGATTGACGGCATCCGAGGTGATCCTGGACATGTCCAGCAGATTCCCCACCAGGGCATCCAGCCGGTCCGAGCATTCCTCGATGGTAGCCAGCAACTCCTGCTCCTCTTCTGGGGTGTAGCGGACGTCGTCGTGGCGCAGGCCGCCGACGGCGAGTTTGATTCCGGCCAGCGGGGTGCGCAGGTCGTGGGACACGGCGCGGAGGATGGACGTGCGCATCGTGTTGCTTTCGGCCAGGCGCAGCATCTCCCGACGGCTGACGACCAGCTGCTGGCGTTCGAGCTGGGCCGCCAAATGGACGCCGAAGGCCCCCAGGAGGCGCCGGTCGCTTGCTGGCAGGATCCGTCCGTAGAGGACCAGCCGGGTGGTGGCATCGATCTCCTCGACGTTGTCGCCGGTGGCGGCGTCCCCCCGAGCGCTCTCGGCAGCAGCCCGGATCTCTCCGGCCGAGGCGAGCAGTCGCCACTGCCGGCCACTGGCCGTGCTTCCGGCGTCGGCCTCGCGGCTGAACAAGGCGGTGCCCCGGACCTGGAAAACACCCAGCGCCTGTTCCAGCAGCGCCTGAACGGTGTCCTCCGAACCGGCGGCGCCGCGGGTCAGGTCACCCAGCGTCGTTGCCTCGGCACGGGCCCGCGCAGCCTCCTTGGAGCGGCGGGCCGAAAGGTCGACGACGACGGCGACGGCCGCCGAGACGCCCACGAACACCAGCAGGGCGAGGAAGTTCTGCGGATCACTGATGGTCAAGTTGCCGACCGGCGGTGTGGAAAAGTAGTTCACCAGCAGGCTGCTCCACAGCGCGGCGAGGATCGCCGGCCATAGTCCGCCAACCAGGGCCACCGCGACGGAGCCGGTGAGCTGGACCAGCATTGCCGTGGCCACATTTTGCTCCGGGTTCAGGGCCAGCAGCAGCAATTGCAGGAGTGCCGGGAGCGCCGTGGCCAGGACGAGCCCCACCGCTACCCGGACCCGGCCGAGATCGCGGGGGCGCGGCCCCCCCGTGCCCTGGCCGCCGAGGGGGTGCGAGACCATGTGGACATCGATGTCCCCGGAACCCCGCACCACCCGGGTCCCCACCCCGCCGCCCAGGAGACCGCCCAGCACTCCCGCGAGGTTCTTGTGCCGCGAGATGCCGACCACGATTTGGGTGGCGTTGACGCTGCGGGCGAAGTCCAGCAGGGCGGCCGCCGGGTCTTCTCCGGCCACGATGTGGTAGCTGCCGCCCAGGTCCTGGATCAGCCGCCGCTGCTGTTCGAGCGCCTGCGGTGACTCCGAGGCGACACCGTCGGCGGCGCGCACATGGACGGCCAGGAGGTCCCCGCCGCTGACCCGGGTCAGGATACGTGCCCCGCGGCGGATGAGTGCCTCGCCCTCAGGGCCCCCGGTCAGGCCCACGACGATGCGTTCGCGCGCTGGCCAACTGGCTTCAATGCCCTGTTCGGCCCGGTATTTGGCCAGCCCTTCGTCCACTCGGTCCGCCAGCCACAGCAAAGCCAGTTCGCGCAGCGCACTGAGATTTCCCAGCCGGAAGTAGTTGGACAGGGCCGCGTCGATCTTGTCCGCGGCGTAGATCTTTCCGTCGCTGAGCCGCTGGCGCAGCAGTTCCGGCGGGATGTCGACCAGATCGATCTGGTCGGCGCGGCGCACGACGTCGTCCGGCACGGTTTCTGCCTGGCGCACGTCGGTGATGGCGCTGACGACGTCGCCTAAGGACGCCAGATGCTGGATGTTGACTGTGGAGAGAACATTTATCCCCGCGCTGAGGAGTTCGTCCACGTCCTGCCAACGCTTCTGGTTGCGGCTGCCGGGAACGTTGGAGTGGGCGTATTCGTCCACCACCGCGGTCTCGGGGGCGCGAGCCAAGACCGCGTCCAGGTCCATCTCCTCGAACTCCGCCCCCCGGTAGCTCAGCTGCCGGGGCGGAATGACCTCGAGGCCTTCCATGAGGGCCCGGGTGTCGGCGCGGCCGTGGTCCAGTGCGAACGCTACCGCAACATCTTCGCCTCGCTCGCGGAGTCGGTGGGCTTCCTCCAGCATCTCGTAGGTCTTACCCACTCCGGGCGCGGCCCCCAGGAAGATTCGCAGCGTTCCACGTGCCATGTCGTCATTCTGTCACTTGGAGGCTGACACGGGCGACGCGGCGGCGACTGCCAGGTTCAGGGCGGTCACGTTCACCGCTGGCTGCCCCAGGAATGCAACGGCGCCGCCACTGGTCTTCCCCGCGACGAGGGCGGTCACGGTCTCCGTGCTGAGCCCGTGCGCGGCGGCAACGCGCGGGATCTGGAGTCGGGCGTACGCCGGGGAGATGTCCGGGTCCAGTCCCGAACCGCTGGCGGTCACGGCATCCGCAGGAACGGCCGCTTCGGGGACGTTCTCGGCCTTCGCGACGGCTGCGCGGTTGGCCGCGATGGCCTCTGTCAGTTTGGGGTCGTTGGGTCCTAGGTTGCTTGCCGACGACGAAGCCGGGTCCCACTTCACGGCCGAGGGCCGGGCATGGAACCAGCGCGGGTCCTGGGCGCCGGATTCGTCGGCCGTGGCCTGGACGATCAGGGCCGACGCAGCCGGGGCGCCGGCCCTGTCCTTGATGATGGAGCCGTTGGCCTGGTAGGGCGCGATGAGTTGTCCGATGCCGAAGACGGCCAGGGGGTAGGCCACGCCGAGGACCAGTGTGGCGAAGAGCAGGAACCGGACGGCGGTGCCTGCCTGCCGGAGGTAGCCGGTGAGTGTGTTCATGGGGATGTTCCTAGCCGATTCCGGGGATGAGGGAGATCATGAGGTCGATGATTTTGATGCCGATGAAGGGGGCGATGAGGCCGCCGAGCCCGTAGACCAGCAGATTCCGCCCCAGTGCCTGGTTGGCGGAGACGGCACGGTATTTGACTCCGCGGAGGGCGAGCGGGACCAGCGCGATGATAATCAGGGCGTTGAAGATCACCGCGGAGAGGATGGCCGAGGCCGGGGTGGCGAGTCCCATGATGTTCAGCAGTCCCAGCCCCGGGAAGGCAGCGGTGAAGAGGGCGGGAACGATTGCGAAGTACTTGGCGACGTCATTGGCTACCGAGAAGGTGGTCAGGGCGCCGCGGGTGATGAGCAGCTGTTTGCCGATGCCGACGATGTTGATGAGTTTGGTGGGGTCGGAGTCGAGGTCCACCATGTTGGCGGCGTCCTTCGCGGCGGGGGTGCCGGAGTTCATGGCGACGCCGACGTCTGCCGCGGCCAGGGCCGGGGCGTCGTTGGTGCCGTCCCCGGTCATGGCCACGAGCCGGCCTGCGGCCTGCTCCTTCTTGATGACCGCGAGTTTGTCCTCCGGGGTTGCCTCGGCCAGGAAGTCATCGACCCCGGCCTCGGCGGCGATGGCCTTGGCGGTGATGGGGTTGTCGCCGGTGATCATGACGGTCCGGATGCCCATTTGCCGCAGTTCGGCGAAGCGGGCGTGCATGCCGGGTTTGACGACGTCGGCGAGGTGGATGGTTCCCAGGATGTCGGCGCGGCCGTCCTTGTCGATCTGGGCGACCAGGAGGGGTGTGCCGCCTTGGGCGGAGATTTCCTGGACCCGGTCGTCGACTTCCGCCGGGGAGTGTCCGCCGTATTCGGCAACGAAGGCGGTCACCGTGGAGGCGGCGCCTTTGCGGATCTGCAGCCCGTCAAGGTCCAGTCCGCTCATGCGGGTGGTGGCGCTGAAGGGGACCACGGCAAAATCGCCGGAGCTGCGTTCGAGGGCGGCCAGGTCGGCCCCGGTCACGCCCTTGTCCGCGGCGAGGTCCACGATGGAGCGGCCCTCGGGGGTTTCGTCGGCCAGGCTGCAGACCCGGGCCGCTTCGATGAGTTGGGTCCTGTCCACATGGTTGGCGGGGAAGAAATTGACGGCGCGGCGGTTGCCGTAGGTAATGGTGCCGGTCTTGTCCAGCAGCAGTGTGGTGATGTCTCCGGCGGTCTCCACGGCGCGGCCTGAGGTGGCCAGCACGTTGTGCTGGACCAGCCGGTCCATGCCGGCGATGCCGATCGCCGGGACCAGCGCCCCGATGGTGGTGGGGATCAGGCACACGAGCAGGGCGACCAGCACGATGGGGGACGGGGTGGCGCCGGCGAGCGCGGCAAACGGGGCCAGGGACATGGTGACGGCCAGGAACACGATGGTCAGGGACACCAGCAGGACGTGGAGGGCGATTTCGTTCGGGGTCTTCTGCCGCACGGCGCCCTCGACGAGCTTGATCATCCGGTCGATGAACGTCTGGCCGGGCTCGGCGGTGATGCGGATGACGATCCGGTCCGAGAGGACCTTCGTGCCGCCGGTGACCGAGGAGCGGTCTCCGCCGGATTCGCGGATCACAGGGGCCGATTCGCCGGTGATGGTCGATTCGTCGACGCTGGCCAGGCCGTCGATGATTTCGCCATCCGAGGGGATGACGTCCCCGGCCTCGCAGATCACGAGGTCGTTGAGCCGCAGCTCAGTCCCCGGCACCTCTTTGGTGGTGCCGTCGGGCTGCCGGAGCCGGGCCGTCACGCCTTTGCGGCTGGCGCGGAGGCTGTCGGCCTGGGCCTTGCCGCGGCCTTCGGCGATGGATTCGGACAGGGTTCCGAACAGGACGGTGAGCCACAGCCAGACGGTGACGGCGATGCCGAACACCGAGGGCCGGTACACCGAGATTGCGGTGCACAGGGCGGCACCCACCAGCACGGTGAACATGACCGGGGAATGGATCATCTGCCGCGGGGAGAGTTTCCGGACCGCGAGTGGCAGGGCGGCGGCGACGGACGTGATCGTCAGTTTTGCCGGGGCCTTGGTGTGGTGCTTGTGCTCGCCGGGGGTGCCGAGGGGGTTGCCGTCGGCGTAGGTGGCGGCGGCGAGGTCCGTCTGGGACGGGGTCATTTCAGGAGTCCTTCTGCGAGAGGGCCCAGGGCAAGGGCCGGGAAGTAGCTCAGCGCGGTCATGATCACTGTCACGCCGAGCAGCAGGCCGCCGAACAGGAGGCCGTGGGTGGGGACGGTGCCGGCGGAGGCGGGAACCTTGGCCTGGCGGGCGAGGGAGCCGGCCAGGGCGAGGACCAGGACAATCGGGAGGAAGCGGCCCAGCAGCATCGCCAGGCCCATCATGACCGAGAGGTAGGGGCCGGAGGTGGTGATGCCGCCGAACGCGGAGCCGTTGTTGTTGGCCCCGGAGGTGAAGGCGTAAAGCACTTCGCTGAACTGGTGCGGGCCGGTGGCCGGGGCGTTGGCCATGGCGTCCGGCAACAGGACGGTAATACCGGCCAGGGCCAGGACCACTGTCGGGGTGACCAGGATGTACATGGCGGCGAGCTTCATTTCCGTCGGGCCGATCTTCTTGCCCAGGTACTCGGGGGTGCGTCCGACCATGAGACCGGCGATGAAGACGGAGATGATGGACAGGATCAGCAGCCCGTAGAGCCCGGACCCGGTGCCGCCCGGGGCGACTTCGCCGAGCATCATGTTCACCATGGCCACACCGCCGGCCAGCGGAGGCAGGGAATCATGGGCGACGTTGACGGCGCCGGTGGAGGTCAGCGTGGTGGACGTGGCGAAGATCGCGCTGGACACCGGTCCGAAGCGCTGTTCAAAACCTTCGCCCAGGCCACCGGCGGCGGCCGTCGCGGTGCCCTGCCCGGACGCCACGGCCCATCCCATCAGCGAAACCGATGCCAGCCACAGGGTGCCCATCACCGCGGCCACCGTGTAGCCCTGCTTCTGGTCGCCGACCATCCGGCCGAAGGCGTAGGGCAGCGCCGAGGGGATGAGTAGGAGCAGGAACACCTCGAAGAAGCTGATGAGGGCGTTGGGGTTCTCGAACGGGTGGGCGGAGTTGGCGTTGAAGTAGCCGCCGCCGTTGGTCCCGAGCTCCTTGATGGCTTCCTGGGACGCCACGGGGCCTCCGGGAATGTTCTGGTGGATCCCGGCGGCCTGGTTGGTGACGTCGGTGGGCCAGAAGTTCTGCACCACCCCGCCGAGGACCATGACCACTGCCGCGACGAACGCGATCGGCAGCAGGATCCGGAACGACGTGCGGGCCAGGTCCACCCAGAAGTTGCCGAGGCGGTGCGTCCTGGTGCGGGCGATGCCGCGGATGAGGGCGACGACGACGACGATGCCGACGGCGGCGGAGAGGAAGTTCTGTACCGCGAGCAGACACATCTGCACGAAGATGCCCAGCGTGGTCTCGGGGACGTAGGTCTGCCAGTTCGTGTTGGTCACAAAGGAAATGGCGGTGTTCATGGCAATCCACGGGTCCACGCCGGGCAGGGATCCGCTGCCGGGCAGGACGCCCTGCAGCCGTTGGAGGCCGAACACGGCCAGGATGGAGACGGCGGAAAACGCCAGGACGCTGCGCAGGTACACGGACCAGGTCTGGTCGGTCCCGGCGTCGATCCCGGCGAGCCGGTAGAACAAACGCTCGGGCCGACTGGACGTCGTGCCCTCGAAGACCCGGGCCAGGTAGATGCCCAAGGGCTTGTGCAGCACTGCCAACACGATGAGGAGTGCCGCCACCTGGACAGCAAAGGATGCAAGGTTGAAGGTCATGATCCGCTCACCACTTTTCCGGATGGATCAAGACGGCCAGGAGGTAGCCGAACAGGCACAGCCCCGCAATGAGCAGTACGAGCCACATGATCGCGTCGGCGCTCATCGTCCGCCCTCCGGCCGGTCATCGGCAGCCCCGACCATCCCGGC
This sequence comes from Arthrobacter sp. ok909, assembly GCF_900104405.1. Taxonomy (NCBI): domain Bacteria; kingdom Bacillati; phylum Actinomycetota; class Actinomycetes; order Micrococcales; family Micrococcaceae; genus Arthrobacter; species Arthrobacter sp. ok909. Next base: position 194,515 of record NZ_FNJS01000004.1, read on the forward strand.
CAGGACGTGGCCGATCCACATGACGAACCCCATGGATACCATGAGGATTCCGATAACAGCCAGGTCGGCCATTGCAGGTTCCTTTCATCTGCGCCCCGTTTGCGGGGCTACTGAAAGTCAACTCCTCCCCAGAAGGAGAAGGCCGGTTCCTGATGGTTTCTTAACGCCCTGAGGACGGATCTTGACGCAGCCTTAATGTGCGCGGAAATTCCGGACGGTCCTGCATCCGTACTCGGCCTGTTTGGCTGCGGCCGGAGACCGTCTTGTCGTCCGGGCCGCGGTGCTCAGCCGACGTGGACCCAGGGCCGTTTGGTGACATCGGGTTCTGCTTCGCGGAGCACTTCGCGGGTGACCGGGGCGATTTCGCCTTCGCCGAACGCGAGGAAGCGCAGCAGGTTTGTGACCGGGTTCCCTTCGGTCCAGCGGAAGTAGATGTGCGGCATCAGCCCGGTCACGTCCCGGATGTGCAGGAGCACCGAGGCGATCGTGTTCGGCACGACGGGTCCGTGGACTTCCAGGACATGGTACCCGTGCCGGGTCACACCGCGGACCTCCAAAGCCGTCTCAAAGTCGGAGGAATCGTCCACGGTTACTTCCAGGAATAATGCCTGGTAGTCCACGGGCAGGTGGCTGACCTCGATCGCAGACGTCAGTTTGTCCCGGTACGCCTCGGGGCTCAGGCGCAGCGGTTCGTGGGCGATGATCGCTATGGGCCCTTCCAGGTTGGAGGACATGAACTCCAGTGCCTGGCGGTCCAGGTGGACATGGGTGGCGTGGAGTTCGAAGGAGCGCCGGAGGCGTGAAAGCAGCGAAATCACGATGATGCCCGCGATGAAGAACGCTGCGATCCGGATGCCTTCGGGGCGTTCAATGATGTTGGCCACTGTGGTGTAAATGAAAACGACGGCGATGATGCCGAACCCGATGGTGCGTTTGCGCTGTTTCCCGCGCCGTGCGGACAGCGCCACGGCAACCGCGGCTGAGGTCATCAGGACCAGGACGCCGGTGGCGTAGGCGCCGCCCTGGGCGTCGACGTCGGCGTTGAAGAGCCAGGTGATCAGAAACCCGACAGCGGTGAACACCAGGACCAGCGGCCGGACGGCCCGGGCCCACCCGGGGGCCATGCCGTAGCGGGGCAGGTAGCGGGGCACGAGGTTCAGCAGCCCGGCCATCGCGGAGGCCCCGGCGAACCAGAGAATGGCGATGGTGCTGATGTCATACACGGTTCCGAACCCTGCGCCCAGGTATTCGTGTGCCAGGAATGCCAAGGCGCGGCCGTTCGCCTGCCCGCCTGGCTGGAATTCCTGCTCCGGGATCAGGATCACCGTGGTGAAGCTGGTCGTGATAAGGAAAGCGCTCATGATGACGGCCGCGGTGGTCAGCAGCCGGCGGGCACCCTCGATCCGGCCTACCGGTTTCTCTTCGGTGTCACCCGGGCGTCCCTGAATCTGCGGCATCACGGCCACGCCTGTTTCGAAGCCGGAGAGGCCCAGGGCCAGCTTGGGGAAGACGAGCAGGGCGATTCCGACCACCATGAACGGGTTCCCGTGCGACGTTGTCAGCGCGAGCCACCAGTTAGCCACGGCAACGTGCTGGTTAAACACTTCGAGAATGGTCGTGATCACCACCACGACATTTAGGCTCAGATAGATGCCGACCAGGACGACCGCAACGCCGATCGCCTCTTTGAACCCGCGTAGGAAGACGGCACCCAACAGGGCGAGCAGGAAGAGCGTGACCGGCACATTTTGGCCCTGAATCCAGCCCGGAACGAGGGGGTTCTGGATCGCGTGTGCGGTGGCGTCGGCGGCGGAGAGCGTCATGGTGATCATGAAGTCCGTCGCCGCGAACCCCAGCAGGACCAGCACGAAGAGTTTCCCGCCCCAGCGCGGCATCAGCCGTTCCAGCATGGCGATGGAGCCCTCGCCGCGGTGGCTCTCACCGGCAACCCGGCGGTAAACCGGTAGGGCACCAAGCAGGGTGACAGCCACCAGGACCATGGTCGCCAGCGGCGAGATTACGCCCGCAGCCAAGGCTGCGATGGCCGGCTGGTAGCCCAAGGTTGAGAAGTAATCAACGCCGGTGAGGCACATGACCTGCCACCACGCATGCTTCTTCAGGTGCGAGTCGCTCACTGCGCCGGGTCCCTGATGGACCCCTTTGGCGTCCTGCAGGCCGAAAAGCAGCCATCTTCTGAAATTGTCCCCGGCTCCCGGCCGTACCGCTGAGGGATCCGAAGGCGGTCTGCTCATCGTGGTCATCTGTGCCTCTCCGCGCGATGCCCGCCATCGTGTTTAGTGCCGACGATAACACCGGAGCCGGGCGCCGTTACCGACCCGGGAACGATCTTGACGGATCCTTAACGCCGGGCCGCTGCCTGGTCCGCCAGTGTAAGCCTGGAGTCCAGCCCGTCCGCCCGCTCCCGGCGTGCACGGCACCGCGGTCAGTGGGTCGTGACGGGTGCCGGGACTTCGACGTAGAGGATGGCTCCGGCGGATGCCGGCAGATACCAGTGACTCCGGTGGCGCGCCGGCCGGTAGATGTGTCCGAACGGGTCCTTCACGCGGACGTGCTCCAGCGGTTTCTGCCGGGCGAGCATGCGATCGATCTCCTTGAGGCTGGACGGCCGCGAGGCAAAGCCTTCGATGTCCACAGACCATGCGCTCTCGGCCGGTTCCCTCCCGCGTTCCAAGGCGAGGGTTTCGAACAAGTCCGACACCACTTCGTCGCTCGTAACAGGGTAGAAGCGCCGGAGCCGGTGCTCGTCCGGATGGGCATTTTGAGCGCCCAGCCACGCGTGACGGAGCCAACGGAATTCCACCGGTCCCAGCACTTGTCCAAGGACCAGGTGACGGTTTGCATCCAGCACTAGGCGGTACGAGCCGCCGCTGCGGTCGATGACGCACGCAGCTTCCCCGACGTATTCAAACGCCGCAATTAGGTCCTCTTCCGACCGGTGGTAGGAAAAATCCCCAATGTCATCAACGGCCACGAAATCCCGGGCACCGCCGGCACCGGCCGGAAGACCTGATGCCTTCCTTATCCGCCGGGACGTGGTGTTCATTCTGGTTTGCTCCTGCTGAGGATTCGACCGCGACCACAGTGGCTGCAGTGTCCCCTTGTTTCATGACACCACCGCCGGAGCCTCTTCGGAGCGGCCTTAACACTTTCCATATGCCAGCACGCTGCAAATTTGCGTTATCTTAATGCGGCGGTTCATCCGGGACAGCAGGGACGGCGGTCGCGGGGATACCGGGCGGGCACGCAGAGGGCCGCGTTAAGGAACCATTAGGATTGTCCGCCGGACGGCGCTGGACGGCGCCGGCGGTTGCGGAAGCTGGTACTGTCTCCGACGGAAGCGGCGCGGTGCGTCGCGTGGAAAGGACATTATGACCACGCTCAGCCGGCCCCCGGCAGACCCCTCTGCGCCGCGGCCCGATGCCGGTGATCACTTCAGGAACTGGCTCCTGTTCGGGCTTCAGGACAGCAAGGGAACCCACCAAGGGCCCGGGGCCGTCAGTGACAGCCATCTGAAGAAACACACGTGGTGGCAGGTCATGTGCCTGACCGGCGTGGACTACTTCTCCACGCTGGGCTACCAGCCCGCCATCGCCGCGCTCGCGGCCGGCGTGGTTTCGCCGCTGGCCACCCTGGTCCTGGTGGCCGTGACCTTGCTCGGCGCCCTGCCCGTGTACCGCCGGGTTGCCGGTGAGAGCCACCGCGGCGAGGGCTCTATCGCCATGCTGGAGCGGCTCTTGCCGCGCTGGGGAGGAAAACTCCTCGTCCTGGTCCTGCTGGGGTTCGCGGCCACCGACTTCATGATCACCATGACGCTCTCCGCCGCCGACGCGACCGCGCACGCCATCGAGAACCCGTTCGCGCCCGCCTGGATGCAGGGCCAGAACGTCGTGGTCACCCTGATCCTGCTGGCCCTGCTCGCCGCGGTGTTCCTGCGTGGGTTCAAAGAGGCGATCGGCGTCGCGGTCGTCCTCGTGGGGCTCTACCTCGGGCTGAACGTCGTCGTGGTGATCACCACGATCTTCCAGGTCATCGCCCATCCGGTGGCGGTCGACAACTGGTGGTTGGCCCTGACCACGTCCCACGGCAACCCGCTGATGGTAGTGGGCATCGCGCTGCTGGTTTTCCCGAAGCTGGCCCTGGGCCTCTCGGGCTTCGAGACCGGCGTCGCCGTCATGCCGCAGATCCGGGGCCATGCCACGGACACCGAGGCGAACCCCGAGGGCAGGATCAAGGGCGCGCGCCGCCTGCTGACTACGGCGGCCGTCATCATGAGTGCCTTCCTCATCACGACCAGCTTCACCACCGTGGTGCTCATCCCGGAGCAGGAATTCCAGCCTGGCGGCCAGGCGAACGGGCGCGCCTTGGCATTCCTGGCCCACGAATACCTGGGCGCAGGCTTCGGCACCGTCTATGACATCAGCACCATCGCGATCCTCTGGTTCGCCGGGGCCTCCGCGATGGCCGGGCTCCTGAACCTCGTCCCCCGCTATCTGCCCCGGTACGGCATGGCACCGGAATGGGCCCGCGCCGTCCGGCCGCTGGTGCTGGTCTTCACGCTCGTGGGCTTCCTGATCACCTGGCTCTTCAACGCCGACGTCGACGCCCAGGGCGGCGCCTACGCCACCGGCGTCCTGGTCCTGATGACCTCAGCCGCGGTCGCCGTGACATTCTCGGCGCGCAGCAAGGGGCAGCGCAAGCGCAGCATCGGGTTCGGGATCATCGCGGTCGTGTTCATTTACACCACGGTGGCCAACATTTTTGAGCGGCCCGAAGGCATCCGGATCGCGGCGCTCTTCATCCTCGGGATCATCGTCATTTCGCTGCTCTCGCGCATCCGGCGTTCTTTCGAGCTCCACGCCACCCACGTGCGCATGGACACCACGGCCTTGGAATTCCTGGCTTCCAACGAAACCGGGCCCATCGCGATCATCGCCCACGAACCGCTGCGGCTCAGCGCCGAGGCGTACCGAGACAAGCTGACGTCAGCGATCGAGGTCAGCCACCTGCCGGTGGACTACCAGGCCCTGTTCCTGGAAGTCGTGGTGGACGACTCCTCGGACTTCGAGACCGAGCTCGAGGTGAAAGGGGTGATCCGGCACGGGTACCAGATCCTGGAGGTCCACGGGCCCGTGGTTCCCAACACGATCGCCTCCGTACTGCTGCACATCCGCGACGTCACCGGACTGATGCCGCACATCTATTTCCGTTGGACGGAGGGTAACCCGATCACCAACCTCATGCGGTTCCTGGCCTTCGGCGAAGGTGAAATCGCCCCGGTGACCCGTGAAGTGCTCCGCGAAGCCGAGCCTGACGTCACCCGGCGCCCCTGGGTCCATGTCGGCTGACGCTCCCGCAGATAATCGCCGTCGGGCATAAACGCTCCCGCACACACAAACACCCCTCCAGAGGAATCCTCCGGAGGGGTGTTGTGGTCTTCGGGGACGGTGTCCCGGCCGGGCGGCCGGGGCTTGTCCTGTGTACTTAGAGCGGGCGGATGTTCTCGGCCTGCGGGCCCTTCGGGCCCTGCGTGACGTCGAATTCAACCTTCTGGTTCTCGTCCAGCGAGCGGTAGCCGCTGGTTGCGATTGCCGAGTAGTGGGCGAAAACGTCGGCCGACCCGTCATCCGGGGCAATGAAGCCAAAACCCTTTTCGGCGTTGAACCATTTAACTGTGCCTGTAGCCATGCCTTTATCCTTCTGAAATGCTGCTGATCTCCGGCGGCCATGAGGCCAACGGCTGCGGAGACATTCGTCCGCTGTCCCCCAACGTACGGGGCCGGGGGCCATGGTGCAAGAGGCCGACGGGGGCATTTCGTCCCGTCCCGGGACTATAGTCGGGGCACGATGACAACAATCTCGGTGGTTATCCCGACCAGGAACGACGCCGGCATGCTCGCCGCGTGCCTGGCTGCGCTCGCCGCCCAGACCCGCCCGGCCGACGAAATCGTCGTCGTGGACAACGCCAGTACGGACAACACCGCGGAGGTCTGCGCCGCTGCGGGGGCGCGGCGGCTCGCCGTCGAACTCCCGGGCATCGCCGCCTGCACGGCACACGGCTTCGACGAAGCCGGCTCCGAGCTGATTGCCCGGCTGGACACCGACTCCATCCCGCCCGCTGACTGGCTCGAACGAGTTGAAGCAATTCTCGAGAAGGCCGGACCGCTGTCCGCCGTGTCCGGTCCCGGCGACTTCTACGGCGGGACCCGGTTCGCCCGGTGGGTGGGCGAAAGCGTCTACATACCCGGGTATTTCTGGGCCATCGGGTGGCTGCTGGGTCATCCGCCGCTGTTTGGCTCGAATTTCGCCATGCGGTCCGACGTCTGGGACCGGATCCGGGGCTCCGTTCACCGGGGCATTCCGCCGGTCCACGATGATCTCGACATTTCCTACCAGATCCCGCCCGACGTGAAGGTGATCGCTGACGCCGGGCTGCGCGTGCGGGTCTCCGCGCGGCCGCTGGCGAGCTGGCACTCCGTCGGGCGCCGGTTGTCGATGGCGTGGACGACGTTCGGCATCGAATTCCGGGAAGAGGGACCCTTCCGGCGGCGCCGACGCCGGCGGCAATGGGAACGCGACCCCTCGCGTCAGGCGGAACCGTAAAGCGCGATGAGGTCCCGGCTCATTTGGTGCGGCGAGGTCTCACTCGGGCTGTGCCCGCCCCGGTAGACCGCGATCCGCGCGCCGATGGACTCTGCGAAGCGACGGTGCAACGCCAGCGGCCAGAGATCATGTTCGCCGACCGTGACGAACTTCGGCAGCGACGCGGCGGCCAGGGCCGCCCGCAGATCCGGTGCATGCTGCATCAGCCCGATGATGTCACTCACAGAGCTCCGGCGGGTGAACCGGAACCGGTATTTCACAAACCGTATCCGGTTGGGCGCGACATGCACGATGTTGATGCGGATACCCCAGATCATCAGCGCGGCGCCGATCCGCGGGCTGACCCAGGGGCTGATCCAGCCGACGCGCTGGACGCCCCGGAAACACTGGCCCGGCTCCGGCGGGCAGCTGATCAGGGTGAGGCTCCGGAACTTTTCCGGGCGGCGGGTAAAGGCGAGCTGGGCGACGATCGCGGCGAACGAATACCCCACGACGTGCGCCGGGCCGTCCTCGGCGTCGAGCATGGCGACCAGGTCATTGGTGAACAAGTCGTAGTCGTAGTGGTCGCGGGGAGGAACGAGGTTTTCGGGGCCCGCCGCGGCGGATTCGAACTGGCCGGCAATGTCACAGCTCAGGACAAAGTACCCGGCCGCGGCGAGCTCGGGCAGCATCAGCACAAAGTCTTCCTTGGACCCGGTCGCCCCCGGAATCAGGAGCACCCGGGGGTTTCCCGGTGTGCCCATGGAGAGCGTGGCGAGGGTTCCGCTGGGTGCCCCGAAGGTGCCCCGCACGGCGCCTCCGGGCACGGAGGCCCAGTCCGCGTCGCCCAAGGCCGCATCCCGGCGGGCGGCCTCATCGACCAGCGCCGATCCGAACCCCTCAGGTTCCTGATCGTTTTGTGCGTTGCTCTCGGCAGCCACCATGGACTAAACATAGCCCGGTGCGGCCGGAGCCGGGGCGGATCGGGCAGGACGGGCGGCGCTCAGGCCACTTTGCGCACAAAGGCGTGGAGCCGGCGGTAGACCTCCTGCGATTCCGGGTAGCGGAAGTTCTGCTGCCAGGTGTGTTCGGTGTTGGAGTTGTCCCAGCCGTAGATGAGACTGTCCACGGGGACGGAGTGTTCGCGCAAGCGGGCGATGAAGTTCACATTGGCGGCGTAGAAGAAGTCCCGTTCCGAGGTGGTCACAAAGACCGGCGGGAAGCGGGAATCCAGCCACTCGATCGGGGAGAGGAAGCCCGCGCCCTTGCGGAGGGCCTCCAGGTGGCCGGTGCCGGAGCCCGGACGGCCCAACAGGCCGCCAATGCCGCGGCGCAGGCGTCCCCAGCGACCCCAGTTTTCGCCGCCAGGACGGAGGCCGGGCAGCAGCATGCGGACGAAGTTCAGGCTCAGCACGAAGCCCCTTTCGAAGAAGACGGAAAAGTCCACCACGCTGCAGTGCTGGACAAGACCCTTGAAATGGGATGCAGGTACGGCCGGTATCAGACCGTGGTGCCGTGCCAGTTCCGGACGGAAGCTTGCAGCGGTCAGGAGCGCCGCGACTTGGCCGCCGGCGGAGTCGCCGCCCAGTACGAGCCGCGATGCGTCGCCGCCATGGCCGGCGATGTTCTGCCGGACCCACGCCAGCGCGGCATTCGCATCCGCCAGGACATGGGCCATGTGGAAACGCGGCGCCTTCCGGTAGTTCACGTTGACCACCACCATGCCGCCCTCGGCCTGGCTGGCGCAGTACTTGGTCAGCGAGGACTTGTCCCCGGAGGTCCAGCCGCCGCCGTGAAAGTACACGTAAACGGGGAGCGCGGCGCCGGACTCGCCGGGCGGGGTCGCATCGGCTGCGGGGGTGCCGCCAGCAGGGGACGGGGTGATGACATCGAGGCGGTGGGCCCGGATGCCGTCGCCTACGAAATCGATGTCGTGGACATATGCGACGCCGGTAATGGGGTCAGCGTTGAAGCGGGCGTTCTCGCTGGCGCGTACGCAGTGCATCAGCACCCGCCAGGTCCACACCGGAACCCGGCGCAGGACGTTCCTGGCCTTGCGGGCCAGAGTGAAGGTGTTGCGGTGCTGCGCTATCCGTGGCCGGGCCGCCTGAAAGGATGACGCATGGTGCGTTGGCCAGCGGGCCGGGGAGGTCATGCACCAATTCTATCTGGCACACCCGTGCTACAGCTGTGAGGGCAGCCTGCCCTCACAGCTACGGCCCGGTTCGCCACCCGGAGGATTGCCCGGTGCCGCCGGCTCAAGGCTCCTCGACGATAGTGCCCGCGGCCCCGTCAACAGTGACCGTCTGGCCGGTCCGCAAACGGGTGGTCGCGTCCGGCACGCCCACCACGGCCGGGATACCGTATTCGCGGGCCACCACGGCCCCGTGCGAGATCACCCCGCCCATCTCCATGACCAGGGCGCCGGCGGTCATGAACAGCGGAGTCCAGCCGGGATCGGTGGACGGTGCCACGAGGATTTCCCCGGGTTCGAGGTGGGCGCCCACCGGGTCCACGATGACCCTGACCCGTCCGGTGGCGGTACCGGCCGAGGCCGGTGTCCCGGCGAGGGCGCCGGACGCCGGAGACTTAGCCAGCATGGCGGCCTCGACGTCGGTACCGTCGGACAGCAGCAGGCGCGGGATGCGCCGGCGTCGCAATTCCGTATCGTACAGTCGCCGGCGGTCAGCGACGATGCCGTGAAGGTCCGCGCCGCGCAGGCCCACCCGGACCTCGTCGAATTCCAGGAAGTAGACATCGTCCGCGGCGGCGATCGAACCGGATCGGGCCAGTTCGGCACCCACCTTGTTGAGCTGGCGGCGCATCTCGGCGAGGGCGAGGACGATGTAGAACTTCGGCAGTTCGCGCAGTCCGGACAACTGCCGGGTCCGGCGCAGGCAAAATTCCACCTGGCGGGCCCGGAGCCGGCTCCGGGCCCGGGTCCGCTCCACGAGGTCGCGGATTCTGGCCTCGGCGTGTTCCTCCGCGCGGGCAAATTGCCGGTCGGGGGCCTGTTCGGGGTCCTCGACATGGAGGTAGTTCGAGATCATGCCGAGAATATGGTCCGGCTTCTCCGACCACCGCGGCATGCCGAGGTCAATCTCCGCCACGGCGCGGTGGCCGTAGCGGTCCAGGAACCCGTGCAGGCCGGTCTGTGCCACGGCGGGGAGGGTGCCGGCGGCGTAACGGGTGGCCAGTTCCTCCGGGCTGTGGGCCAGGAAAACGTCACGGGACGCGGCATTCGCGCCGACGGTAACGGCCAGATGCCAAAGTTCAAGGTCCATCTCGGTGGTGACGTTGTTGGGCAGCCCCCGCAACACCGCCTCGAGTTCCCGCGGTTCCGCGATGCCCCGCAAAAGTCTGCGGGCAGCCGCCAGCATGATGTAGCCAACGGATGGTCCAGGCAGCGTGGCCAGGATTAGCGCGTCGACGGTGCGGTCCAGGATGCGCTCGGCGTGGTCGAGTCGGCCAAAGGTTGTCGCTGGCTCCGGCAGGACAAGCTCCGCTTCGAGGCGCTGCCCGTAGTCGAAGGCGCGGCGCAATTCAGCGCCCGGCCGCACGCCGGCCCGCAGCATGGGGGGAATCATCCGGACGATCAGGGCCACGCTGGCCATTCCTTCCGCGCTGCGGGTTGCAGGGGCGCCCGTCCCCGGTTTCCTGGCTGCCGGTTTTCCTGCCGTGCCGGGATGGGTCCGCCGGGGCGGCCGTTCGCGCACGCTGAACCGCGGATCCTCCAGGAGCGCCGGGAAGACCGCCCCTGACCTCCCGTCCGCCAGCGGGAGTACCCGCAGCAGATAGCGGCGGCCGTACCTGTTGCGGACCACGGGCGTCACGTCCACGTACATGCGCAGCCCCGGGTTGATGTACTGCCACGGTCCCTTCCGGTTCCGCATTGAACCCAGCACGGAGAGCCCCATCGGGGTGAGCGGGCGGGTCAGGCCCTGGAACAGGGTGCCGCACATGTACACGCGGGTGCCAGTGGCGGCCCCGGACTCCGTGCCAAGGGGTTCGGCGGCGGCGGGGTCCGGCAACGGATACAACGTGGTGATGGGCCGCGACTGGGTCACCCAGATCTTGCCGGCGGCGTCGATCACCCATTCCACATCCTGCGGTGCGCCGAACAGCCGCTGGACGGTGTCGCCCAGTGCCGTGAGTTCGCGGATCCGGGCGTCGTCCAGACCGGGCGCCCGGCCGGCCGAAGTCCCGTCCGCGGTCCGATCCGGAGAGCGGAGCAGGACGCGTCCTGTGGCCGTCTCGACGACGAAATGGTCCGGGTTTACGCTGCCGGAGACCACCGCCTGGCCCGGTCCGGCGCTCGCGTCGATAACCGTTTCGGTCCGGGTGCCCGTGACGGGATTGGCGGTGAACAGCACCCCGGCGGTGACGGCGGGGACGACGTCCTGGACGACGACGGCGAGCCCGACGTCGCGGTGGCTGATGCCGTTGGTCGAGCGGTAGGCCACGGCGCGTTCGGTCCAGAGGGAGGCCCAGCAGCGCCGGACCGACTCGACGACGGCATCTGCCCCGGAGATGTTGAGAAAGGAATCCTGCTGTCCGGCGAAGCTTGCGAAGGGCAGGTCCTCGGCGGTGGCGGAGGACCTGACCGCGACGGCGACCCCGCTGCCCATCGCGGCATAGGCGGCGCGGACCGCGGCATCGACATCGCCGGGAATCGGGGCGGTCACGATCATTTCCCGGGCCTGCCTCGCCAGTTCGCCCAAATCAAGCTGGAGATGGTCCAAATCGGGGTGGTCCAAAGCCGGGTGGGCTTTTCCGCCGTCGGGGGACCATCCCGGCAGCGCGGCGTCCAGTCGGGCCGCCAAGGCCTCCAGTTCCGGCGGGGCAGCCTTCCGGTAGGCGACGGTGGTGAGGCAGAAGCCGCGCGGTACGGGGAATCCGGCCGCCGCGAGCCTGCCGAGGTTCATGGCCTTGCCGCCCACGAGCGGCAGGGGAGCGGAACCCAGTTCACTGAGATCCGCCACAAGAGCTTCTGGCGCTCTGCCCTGTGCAGACCCCATATCCCTGTCCCACGTCCTGTCCGCGTATTCAATTCACGGCCGGCTGCCGGCTCCGTTTCCGGCGGCGCGGCCTCTCTGCAGAGTGAGGCTGCAGGCCTACTGGCCGGCGTCGGTCTCGCCGGTGTCCTCCCACATCACATCGAGGTTGCGGAAGACCGGCGGGCCGTCACACAGGGCGGCCATCTTCGCGGCGAACTCTGAGGTTTCGGGCCGGTTCGAGTTCTCCATGGCCGACTCGTAGGACTCGAATTCAACAATGGTGAGGTAGGTACCGGGGCGGTCGCGGTCGGCGGTGGCCATGATGCGTCCGAAGGTCGGGGCAGTGGACCCCTCGGTTCGTGACGGGCGGCCGAGTTGCTCGATCTCCTCGATGCGGGATGTTTGGAATTCAATGATCTGCACAAACCTGGCCATGACGGCTCCTCGACGGCGGCGGATGCTGATGCGCTTCACGCTAGACCCTCGCCCCTGCACGTGCAAGGGCAGCCGCAAGAGCAGGTGCAAGCAGCCGCGCAGGGGCCTGGGCCGCCGCCGTCGAGAGCCCGGCTACGGGGTCAGCAGGACCTTGATGGCGCGCCGTTCGTCCATGGCGCGGTAGGCCTCGGGTGCCTCCTCGAGGGGCATGACCGAGTCGAACACCCGGCCCGGGTTGATGGTGCCGTCCAGCACGTCGGCCAGCAGTTCCGGGATGTACGTCCGGGCCGGGGCCATGCCGCCGGCGATCGAGATGTTGGTGTCGAACAGGAAGCGCAGCGGGGCCTCGGCGCCGCCGGTGGGGACGCCGACAAAGCCGAGGGCGCCGCCGGGGCGGAGGCTGTGCAGCGCCTGGTCCATTGATTCCTTGGTCCCCACGCACTCCAGCACGGAGTCGGCCAGTACGCCGCCGAGCAGTTCGCGGACCCTGGCGACGCCGTCGTCTCCACGTTCGGCGACGATGTCCGTGGCCCCGAATTCGCGGGCGATCGCCTGCCGGTCCGCATGCCGTGACATCGCGATGATCCGCTCGGCGCCGAGGCGCTTGGCGGCGAGCACGCCGCAGAGTCCGACGGCGCCGTCGCCGACCACCACCACGGTGCGGCCGGGGCCCGCCTTCGCGGCGAGGGCCGCGTGGTGGCCGGTGGCCATGACGTCGGAGAGCGTGAGGAGGCTGGCACGGAGGGCATCGTCCGGATCCGTAACGCCCGGAACCTTGACCAGCGTGGATTCGGCGAGCGGCACGCGGACCGCCTGGCCTTGGCCGCCGTCGATCGTCAAGCCGGTGTCATCCTTGCCGCCCCAGCCGGCCAGGTGCTCACAGGCCACCGTGACACCGTTGAGGCACTGCGGGCACTGGCCGCAGCTGACTACGAACGGCGCGATCACGAAGTCGCCCACGGCGAGGTCTTTGACGTCCGCGCCGACGCTTTCGACCGTGCCGATGAACTCGTGTCCGATTGCGGAGGGCTTGTGGGTGGGCTTGACCCCGCGGTAGGGCCACAGATCCGAGCCGCAGACGCAGGAGGCGGTGACCTTCACGACGACGTCGGTGGGCAGTTGGACCGTGGGGTAGTCGCGGTCTTCGACTCGGATGTCGCCGGGACCGTGGATGATGGTGGCGCGCATGGGTGCTCCTCGCATGGTGGTGGGTGGGCTGGGACCGAGTTTAGTCCTCCCGGTCCGCCGAGGTCTGCTCGGGGCGCAGCAGCCGGGCGATCCTGTCCCGGACCCGCAGTTCCGGGGCGGATTCGTGGTTGAACAGGATCCGGTAGATCACCGGGGCCACCACGACGTCGATGATCTCCTGCCCCGCCGGCGCGGTTTCTCCGCGTGCCCGGGCGAGGTTCCTGATCTCCTCGACATGGCCCTGCATCAGGGCGAAGTAGTCCCGGGTCACCGCGCCGTCGGCGAGCATGTCACGCAGCACCTGGCGGCCCAGCGTCGAGGAGAACTCCTCGACGTAGGGCACGAACCAGGCCTCCATGTCCCCTTCCAGGGTCCCGGTGTCTTCCACCTGCTCGGGCAGCATCCGGTTGGACGCGACGGCGGCGAGGAGCCGCGGCAGATCTCCCCAGCGCCGGTAGATGGTCGATGAATTCACGCCGGCGCGTTCGGCCACGACGGGCACGGACAGGGCCGTACGGTCCCCGCCGTGCTCCTCCAACAGGGCGCGGACAGCTTCGTGTACTGCCTGCTGCACCCGGGCGCTGCGGCCACCGGGCCGGGGTGTCGCTGTAGCCATCATCACACCAGTTTAATGCAGATTCTGCGCTTTAGGTGGCCGCGAGGATATTAGACTCTTAATGCATAAATTGTGCTTTTAGTAGGTAGGGAAGAGCATTGAAAAACACCCGTACCGCGTTCCGGCTGCACGCGGCCCTCCTGACGGTCTTCATCGGGGCCTCGTCGGCTCCGTCGCCGTTGTACGAGTTTTACGCCCGGGAATGGGGGCTCGGCCCCGCGGCCGTGACGGTCGTGTTTGCCGTCTACGCCGTGGCGGTGCTCCTGACGCTGCTGGTTGTCGGATCCCTCGCGGACCACGTGGGTACCCGTCCGGTCCTGCTGGGCGCGGTGGGGCTTCAGGTCGCGGCCATGATGACCTTCGCCTTTGCCTCCGGGCCGGGAGTCCTCGTCGCCGCCCGGGCCTTGCAGGGGATCGCCACGGGAGCGGCCATGGGGGCCGCCGGGGCGGCCCTTCTTGCCTTCGAGGGCGTCGGACGGAGCGGCCGCGGATCTCTTGTGAACAGCGCGGCGTCCCCGGTGGGATTGTCTGCCGGGGCGCTCGGCTCGGCATCGCTGGTCCGGTTCCTGCCCGAGCCCACCAAGGCCGTGTACTTCCTCGTGGCGGTGCTCCTCCTCGGCTTGGGCGCCGCCCTCGTGTGGCTGCCGAGTGCGGGCCGCAAGGCGCCCGGCGCCGTCCGCTCCCTGGTTCCGGAGGCGAGGATTCCCCGCTCGGCCCGCCGGACGATGGCCGCCACCATGCCTGTCGCGGCGGCCACCTGGGCGCTCGCCGGTTTCTACCTCTCGCTGGGACCCGTCCTGGCGCACGCCATGACGAAGGACGGCTCGGTCCTCGTCGGCGGCCTGGCGCTCGTCGCGCTCTTCGTGCCCGGTGCCCTGGCCATCCTCGTCGTCCGGCGCTGGTCGGACCGGAACACCCTGCTCACCGGCGTCATCGCCTTGATCTCGGGCATTCTGCTCACCGTGCTGGCGGTCCAGCTTGGCTCCGCGCCGCTGTACTTCGGCGGCACGGCCGTCGCCGGCGTCGGGTTCGGCAGCGGCTACTTCGGTGCGATGCGCATGACGCTGCCCTTGTGCGGTCCGCACGAGCGCATCGGCATGCTCTCCAGCATCTACGTCATCTGCTATCTCGGCTTCAGCGTCCCGGCCGTGGCGGCGGGCCTGCTGGTCCCCGTCGCCGGAATGAAAAACACCACTCTGATCTACGGTTTGGCCCTTGTGCTTGCCGCCGTCCCTGCCCTTGTATTGATCGCCAAGGGCACCCGCACGAATCGCATCAACCTGGCCGCTGCGCCGTCAGCAGCCCCCTGAAAGGAATCGACATGACCTACACGCTCCCCGCCAACATCGAGGACCGGCCCATCACGATCATCGGCGGCGGAACCCTGGGCCGGCGCATCGCCCTGATGATGTCCCTCCAGGGCGCCGAGGTGCGTGTCTTCGACACGGACCTCGCCGTGGCCAAGGCCGCCGTCGAGTACATCGCCACACAGCGCCACCGCGCCGTGGAAGAGCTCGGGGGCACCCCGGCGGTCCGGCTCGCCGCGAAGGACAATCTAGTGGATGCCCTCCGCGATGCGTGGCTCGTGGTCGAAGCGGTTCCGGAGAAGCTCGGCCTCAAACAGGCCCTCTTCGCCGACCTCGACCAGTTGGCGGCCCCCGACGCAGTGCTGGCCAGCAACTCGTCCTCGTTTGCGTCCTCCGAATTCATCGGCGGCGTGGGCAGCCCGGAGCGGGTCCTGAACATGCACTTCTACATGCCGCCGGCGGTGCGTTCGGTGGAGCTGATGTCCAGCGGCCACACCGATCGGGGGATCATCGAGCTGCTCATGGCCGAGCTGCCCAAGTACGCGCTGCTGCCGCACCGGGTGCGCGGGCAGAGCACCGGCTTCATCTTCAACCGGATCTGGGCAGCGATCAAGCGCGAATCCCTCCTGGTGGTGGCCGAGGGCGTCGCGGACCCCCAGGACGTGGACGCACTGTTCGCCGACGTCTTCAAATCCGAGACCACGCCGTTCCGCTTCATGGACGAAGTGGGCCTGGACGTCGTCCTGGACATCGAGAACCACTACTGCGAGCTCGCCGGCATGGAGAACAAGTCGGCCCCGATGCTCGAGGAGTACATCGCCAAGGGCTGGCTGGGGGTCAAGAGCGGCCGCGGCTTCTACAACGACTACGCCTGACCCCGTCACCCGACGCGCACCACCAGCAACGCGGGGTCAGATACGGCCCAAGCAGGGCGGGCGGCATCGGCCGTGTCTGATCCCGCGTTGCTTTTTGGAGGGCTTCAAGGACGCTGACGCAGTTCATGATGCCCACGCCCGCCCACCCGGGTAGTCGCTCCGGCCCCGCATAATCCACCCGGTCAGGTGGTTGCGGGCCACTCCGGCTGCTGAGCCACACTGAGACCAGTCCTCGATGTGGCTTGGATCACAGTCACAAGTTGAGGAATACGCCGCTGGTGTCACCGCGCCTCAACTTACAAAGGAGTATCAATGGAACGGCTCATTAACATCGACAACGGTGGGACGCTGACCGATATTTGTGTCTGGGACGGTGAGAATTTTTCGTTCACGAAGACCCTCACGACGCCCTTTGACCTCTCCCAGTGTCTCTTCGACGGCATGGCCAAAGCTTCGAAGGAGATCTTCGGCGAAGAGAATCTCCCCGGGCTTCTGCACTCAACCCGTCACATCCGGTACTCCACCACCCAGGGAACCAATGCCCTCGTGGAGCGCAAGGGTCCGCGGATTGGCATTCTCACAGACAGCCCCACGCTGGCCGGCGAGCTCCGCAATGGCGAGGCGGCAGCTGAGCTGTTTGAAGACCTCGTCGGCACGCGGGTGGCAGTCATCAACGCTGAACAGGACGTGGAGGAACTTGCCCAGGAAATTGTGAAGCATGTCAACCGGCTGACGACCGACGGGGCCGCACGGCTTGTCATCGCCATGGCTGACCGCAACAAGGAGAAGGCCGTCAAAGGCGTTCTGCTCCGGAAGTTCCCCCGCCACCTGCTGGGCTCGGTACCCATGTTGTTCTCCTGGGAATTCACGCCCGACACCGTCCAGGGGCGCCGGGTGTGGTCCGGCATCATCAACTCCTTCCTGCATCCCACCATGGAGCGGTTCCTGTACAGCACCGAGCACCGGCTGCGGGACCACAAAGTTAAAAACCCGCTCCTCATCTACCGCAATGACGGAGCTTCGTCACGGGTGGCCAAGTCCGTCGCGTTGAAGACTTACTCTTCCGGCCCGCGCGGCGGGCTGGAAGGAACCAAGGCCCTCTCGGAGGCCTATGGCCTCGCGCACGTTCTCATGATCGACGTCGGCGGCACCACCACGGACGTCGGCTCGGTCAAGAACTCGACCATCTCGACGGACCGCAGGGGCTCCATCCAGGGAGTTCCGGTGTCATTCGAGATGAGCAACGTCCACTCCAGCGGCGTCGGCGGCAGTTCCGTTATCGCCGTTCGCGACGGCGTCATCACCGTCGGCCCGGAGAGCGTCGGAGCCGCCCCTGGCCCTGCTTGTTTTGGTTTTGGGGGCAAGCAGGCCACCATCACGGACGTAAATCTTCTTCTCGGGGTGCTCGATCCGGACACGTACCTCGATGGCGGTTTCAGTCTTGACGCGGAACGCTCCCGCGCCGTCATAACCGAAGTCATCGCAGAACCTTTGGGGATCACCCTGAATGACGCCCTGATCCGGATGGAGGCCGCCTACTTCGAACGCATGTCGCAGTCCTTTGCCGCCGACGTCGAGGATGCGGATGCCACAACGGTGGCTGCATTCGGGGGTGCCGGACCAATGAGCGCCTGTGGTGCCGCGCGAATCGCGGGCGTTCGTCGTGTCCTGGTGCCCAAGATGGCGGCAGTCTTCTCAGCCTTCGGAATCGGCTTTTCTGACATTGCGCAGACCTATGAGGCGAATGTCGCGGGGATGGATGCGCAAGACTTCGGTGCAACCAAGGCGATGCTGCTGGCCCGGGCTGCGCGGGACATGTTCCAGGAGGGCCACGAAATTGACGACTGCCGGCTCGAATGGAACGTGGTGCTGGAAGATGCCGAGGGGCAGCTGGTTTCCGAGTTGCCGTACCTGGCTTCCGATCCGCAGCCCGGCACCAGCGAGCACAACACCATGCTGACCCTGACCGCCCGGTACGAACTGCCGCACGCATCAATCAGGCGGGCCGAATCAGTGGCGAAGACGCCCGCCGTCGCCGCCTCCACCCGAAAGGTCCGCTCCGCCGTGGACAAGGTGGACGAGGTGCAGGTCTTCGACCTGGGCAACCAA
This sequence comes from Arthrobacter sp. ok909, assembly GCF_900104405.1. Taxonomy (NCBI): domain Bacteria; kingdom Bacillati; phylum Actinomycetota; class Actinomycetes; order Micrococcales; family Micrococcaceae; genus Arthrobacter; species Arthrobacter sp. ok909. The sequence continues at coordinate 212,642 of NZ_FNJS01000004.1, forward strand.
ACGGCCGGAGCATCGGCGTCGGGCCCCGCAATCGTCGAAGGCCCCTACTTCACTGCCCGCGTGCCGCATGGCTGGGTCTTCGACGTGACGGTCTCCGGCGACCTCATGCTCACAGACACCATCCAGAAGTGACCCCCACAACCAGCAAGAACAGGTGAGACACGTTATGCGAATTCCAATGACGGAATATCTGATCATCGATCTCGAGACCGAGCGGTGGAACTGCAGGGTATGCAACCAGGACCTCGGCGAGGCCAGAGGCAACTACAAGGAGGGGACACTGGTCTACGACCGGGACCCCAGGGAAATCCACCAGTCGATCCTGGACCCGGAGAAGTACGAATTCACGTTCGCTCCGGACCCCACCTTCTGCCGGATTCTCGAGTTCTACTGCCCGGGGTGCGGGACGCAGTTGGAAACGGAATACGTACCGCCGGGACACCCGCCCACGGTGGACATGCTCTGGGACATCGACTCGCTCCGCGAAACATGGACCAAGCGGGGCACCAAGCCTGAGGTCGTCATCAATTACGGACCCGGCGAAGAGGCCGTTGCCGATTTCACCCCGGCCCTCGGCTCATACAACACCCACAACCATTCCCCCCATTCGTTCAGCTAGTACTTGGAATAAAGGAGACCACTGGTCATGAAACGAATCTCCGTCGACATCGGCGGCACATTTACCGACTGCTTTTTTGCCTGGGAAGACCAGTACGTTGAAGCAAAGGCGCTCACAACGCACCACAACCTGGCCCAAGGCTTCAATGAAGCACTCGACCTTGCCTGCTCACGCGCCGGACTGGACAGGGACCTCGTCCTGAAGGAAGTCGATTCCGTCCGCTATGCCACGACGCTCGGCACCAATGCCCTGATCGAAGGCAAAGGCCCACGTGTGGGGGCACTGGTCACCCACGGCTTCGAGGACACCATCCCGCTTTCCCGCGGCCGTGGCTACGGCGAAGGTCTGGACCCTTCCAAGCAGCAGAACATGCCTGATGCCACCCGCCCTGATCCGCTTGTGCCCCGCGCCCTGATCCGGTCGGTGAAGGAGCGGATCAACTCGGCCGGCAAGGTGGTCGTTTCGCTGATGGAAGACGATGTCCGCACCCAGGTGCGCGAACTCGTGGACGGCGGGGCGGAAGCGATCGTGGTCTCCCTGGTCAACTCGACCGAGAACCCGGTGCATGAGCAGCAGATCCTGGAGATCATCCTGGACGAGTATCCGGCCCACGAACTCGGGGCCATCCCCGTCTTGTTGGGAAGCCAGGTGTCGGGCCGAAAGGGCGAGTACGTCCGTGCGACGTCGACGATCGTGGACGCATTCCTGCACGAGATCATGTTCCACGCGCTGGGGCAGCTGTCCAACAACCTGCGTTCGTCCGGTTACGACAAGCCCATGCTTGTCATCCACAACTCCGGCGGCATGGCGCAGTCCAACTCCACGGATGCCCTGCAGACCATCCATTCCGGCCCCATCGCCGGCGTCGGCGCCGCCCAGCACCTGGCCGACAGCACCGGTCTGGGAAACGTGATTTCGACCGATATGGGCGGCACGTCCTTCGACATCGGCCTGGTCCCGGAAGGCGGAGTCAAGCACTACGACTTCCAGCCGACCATCGGCCGCTGGCTGGTATCGGTTCCCATGATCCACTTGCTGACGCTGGGCGCGGGAGGCGGCTCGATTGCCAGTTATGACCGCATCCACCACGCGGTACAGATTGGGCCGGAATCAGCAGGCTCAGATCCGGGCCCCGCGTGCTACGACCGCGGCGGCCTCCGACCTACAGTCACGGACGCTGACCTGGTCCTGGGGTACCTGGATCCGGACAACTACGCCAACGGTTACATCAAGCTGAACAAAAAGCGCTCCGCCTACGCAATCGACGAGGTCCTCGCTGATGACCTGAACATGGACACTATCCAGGTCGCCAAGATCATCAAGAATGCGGTCGACGAGCAGATGGCGATCGGAATGGCCAAAGAGCTGCGGGTCCGGGGATACCTTCCGGAAGACTTCACCATGCTGGCCTATGGCGGCAACGGACCCCTGCACGCCTGCGGCATCGCCGATCACGCCGGCATCCGCAGGATCCTCGCGCCGCCCTTTTCCTCGGTGTTCTCGGCCTGCGGCGCCGGCAACATGAAACCCCTGCACATCCATGAGCGCGGCTCCCATGTGGTGCTTTACAACCCCACGGACCGCAGCCTCTACCAGAGCTACGACGAGCTGAACAACGTCATCCAGGAGCTGGAAGCCAAGGGCAAGGAAGACCTGATCCGCCAGGGGTACGACGCCGCCGACATCCGCTACAGCCTCGAAATGGACATGCGCTACGGCAACCAGCTGGTGACCACGGCCGTCGTTTTCGACATCAACCGTGTGAACGGCGTCGCCGACGTGCTTCACCTGATCCGGACGTTCTCGGATATCTATGGCAAGCGCTACGGTGCCGGCAGCCAGGCTCCCGAGGCCGGCATCCGGGCGCAGACCGTGCGGGTGTCGTCCTACGTGGACGGGGACGTGGTCAAGTTCGATTCGATCGACTCCGGACACGACAGGACCATGCCCAGCCCGGTCGGCACCCGGCAGGTCCACTTCGTGAAGATCGACGGAGCCGTCGACACCCCGGTGTACGACGCCGAGGCCCTCCACCACCAACACGTCATCCACGGCCCGGCCATCGTCACCACGGAAAACACCACGTATCTGGTGGAACCGGGATGGCGCCTGGAACCGACATCCCAGGGAGCCGTGTGGTTCCTCAAAGACTGATCCCGTGTCTCACGGATCCCATCCAGACCTTCCAGCTAATCCCATTGAAGGAGCTCGACAGCAATGACGCTTACAGCAAATGAACCCAGCACGTCCGGCGATGCCGACGACGCTTCCCAGCCGCTGACTGCCCAGGAGCAGCAGTGGGTGGACCAATTCATGGACGAAACAACCCTGTTTCTCGGCCCGGACCCGGCCATCATGCGAAGCCACCAGATCACGTCCCGCTCCGCCTACGAGGAAGAGTGCATCTCCAAGGGCGTGGACCCTATCAAGGTCGACCGCATCCGCAAGCGTCTGGCCGGTGCCCTGGATGAGGGCTACGAAATGTGCGAGGCCATGGGTGCCGCTCCCGGCGCCAAATGGGGGGACCTGACGACGGCGATCTACACCGCCGAAGGGGACGTCACCTACCTGTCCTGCCACGGCGTGATCGCGTTCTCGGCGATCCTGCATCACCCGATCCGCTACATCATGAAGTACTGGAAGGACGAGCCGACGGTAGGGATCAACCCTGGCGATGGGTTCATCCACAATGATGCCCGGTACGGAAACGTCCACAACACGGACCAGTCCATGATCATGCCGATCTTCCGCGAGGGAAAGATCATCGCCTGGGTCGCCGCAACCATCCACGAAGGCGAGAACGGGGCCTGCGAGCCCGGCGGAATGCCGTCAGGTTCCGAGACCCCGTTCGACGACGGACTCCGGATGTCCCCGTTCAAGATCGTTGAGAAGGGCGATCTGCGCCGGGACCTGCTGACATTCCTGCAGCACTCGGTTCGCGACCCCAAGCTGCAACTGGCTGACCTCAAGGTCAAGATCGGTGCCGTCCAGCGCATCCAGGAACGCGTCGACAGCATCATCGACGAAGTGGGAGTGGAGACCTTTGTCGCTGCCCTGCGGGTCACCGTTGAAGACGTGGAGCAGGAAGTCAAGCGCCGCATCAGTGAACTGCCGGACGGGACCGTGTCCTTTAACCAGTTCATGGACTCCACGCTCAAGGAGAACATCCTGATCAAGTTTGCCTGCAAGGTGACGGTCAAGGGTGACAAAATGACGGTGGACCTGAGGGGCACGGGTCCCGAAATCCTCAACCGGGCCATTAACTCCCCGCTGTGCTCGGTCAAATCGATGATGATGCAGGCAATCCTGGCGTTCTGGTGGCCTGACCTGCCCCGCTGCACCTCGGCGATGTCTCCTATCGACATCATCTCGGATGAACACACGTGGGCAGACGCTGGTTACGATGCTCCGATGGGGCAATCGCTGCAGGCCTCGTTCCGCGGATTCTCGGCCCTTCAGACAGCTTTCGCCAAGATGCAGTTCTCCAACCCGGAGAAGTTCTCCAATGTCCTGGCTCCGTGGTTCAACCAGATCAACACCTTCCTGTGGGGAGGCCTGACCCAACACGGCGACCAGGTAGGAAACCTGTGTGCCGACCTCAACGGCATGGGCGGCGGTGCCAAGGCATTCCGTGACGGTGAAGACGCCGTCTCACCGCTGTTCTGTGCCATGGCTGACACTGCCGAACAGGAAGTCATGGAAGAGGAAGTTCCTTTCATGCAGCTGGTCAGCAAGCGGATCGTCCGCGACAACCAGGGCTTCGGCAAGAACAGCGGCGGCATGGGCTACGAGATGATCGTAGCCGCCGAGGGAACGCCGATGTGGGGCTTCATGACCGTTACCTCGGGCTCCAAATTCTCGTCCGTCACAGGAATGTTCGGCGGCTACGGCTGCAGCACGACACCGCTGGCCATGGTGAAGGGCATCAACATCTACGACGTCATACGCAAAGACTCCAGCAAATTCGATTTGTCCATGGAGCGGATCATGAACGAGCAGCCCTACGAGGGCGGTAAATACACCACTTCCCATATGGGGCTGCAGTTCGACGTCGCCAAGGATGGTGAGATGTACATGATCGCCCAGGGCTCCGGCGGCGGGTACGGCGACGTTCTGGAACGTGATCCGGAAGCAGTGGCCAAGGATCTGGAACTCGGCCGCATTTCACCGAAGGTCGCCACCAGCATCTACGGCGTCGTCTGGGATCCTGAAACGTTCGTGGTGGACCAGGAGGCAACCACCCGGCTGCGCCACGACTCACGGCAGGCCCGGATCGCCCGCGGCAAGCCGTACAAGGAGTTCCTTGAGGGCTACGTGAAAACCGAGCCCCCGAAGGACCTGCTCTACTACGGGTCCTGGGGCGACGACACGGAGGAGCTCACCGCCACGCACTTCACGAATAACGGACCGGAACGGGTCAAGGCGACCATCGACAAGCTGCCGCTGATCATGCTTCCGGACCGCAGGGAAGTCAAGATCAGCGCCCTGGAGGACCGAATCCGCGAGCTCGAGCAGAAGCACGGGGAAGTTGTCCACCGTAAGTCCTAGCCCGTTACGGCACGTCCCGGGCTGCGACACAGCAACCCCAGAAGCCTTCAGCGCCGCATCCTCCCCAGCCAGGACGGTGCGACGCTGAAGGCCTATATCAGCCAAAGTATGGAGAAAGACGTCATGACCACTTCCACCGCCACCACCCTCGCAAACGTTGTTGCCTCCCCTCCGTCGGGGCGGCCGAGAGCCGTGGTGTTCGACCACCACGAGTACGCAGCTTCCGTGATTCTTCGTGGCCGGCCAGTCCCGTGGGACAACGCCACGGCGTATGCGGCTTTCTTCGCCCAGGCACAGGGGCTGCTCCGGCCGGACGTGGCGCTCCTGGACCTGGACCGGCTGTACGGTCATTTGACCGCCGGCAACACCAGGCTCGAGACCGGCATGGCGGCCAGATCCCGGACAGGGTTCGCGCTGAGGACTGTGCTGGGCGACGAGGACCTCAACCGGGCGGTGCTGGACTTCGTTACCGTGTTCGCCAAGACAGCCCGCCAGCCTGTGGTGCTGCGCATGCCGTCGCCGATGATGTGGCTCAGGGCCACGCACCACTTCTCGGGCGCGGACGATACCAGCGCTCTCGACGCCGACAACGCCGAGAACGCCTCCATGTATGTCAGCGACTGGCTGCGGGCGTTCGCGGGGCTGCCCGTCGCGGGACTCTTACTGGACAACCGAACCTCTGCCGGTGCCTCCCGCGGCGTGCACGTTCCGTTGGAGACCTACACTCCGATTGCCAATCTGGCCGGTAATTACCGTTGGACGTTGGGGCAGCTCGACGACGATCAGGCCCGTCTGCAGGGAGGCGCTGCGGTTGGCGCGTACATTCCTGAAGGGTTCTGGCTGGGGTCGGACGTGGAACTCCCGGCCGGGGGCTTCTACCTGGGCGAGATCCCCAGCGCCGCATCGCCGGAGGGCGTGCTGGCCAGACTGGGAGCCCTGGGGTAACTGACCTCGGGCTACTTCGGCGGGAGTAGGTGCCGCCGTCGGGCCTCTATGACGCAGGCCCTTCGGTCACTGACGCCGAGAGTGTTGAACAGGCTCTTGAGATACCACTTGACGGTGTTGATGCCCAGATGCAGCTCCTGGGCGATTTCGCGGTTGGACCTTTCCTTCTCGACAAGACGCAGGATCATCTGTTCGCGCTGCGACAAGCCCGGTTCCGGAACGGTGGTGCCCGCGCCGGTAGGGGGAGGGGCGGCCTCTGCAGACCACCGGGCATCGCGGTTGGTCTTGGCCTGGGAATCCAGCCGGATGAGGATACTGAGGAAACGCGGTAACTCGTGGCTCCCCACTTCCGGGGCGGGCTCCCGCCGCAGCCTGGCCGAGGTGGCGCGCACCAGATCCAGGCAGCCTGAGCCGCCATCGAGGACGGGCCGGACCAGGCCCAGCCGGGAGCACGTCTTGAGTGCAGGCCAGAGCGTCGTTTCGGCTTCCTCACGGTTCCCCGCCTGTTCCAGGGCGGCCGCCAGCAGGATACGGGCATTTAGCTCTGCCCTCGGCCCCAAATAGGCTGCGGCCCGTGACAGCAGGCGGCGGGCACCTTCCACGGTGGCCAGTTGCCTGGGGGAAGCCGGGCCCTCGTGCTCGGCGTCAGCCATGGCGGACCGCAGCTGCGTGGCCAGCTGGATCTGGTGCCTGGCCTCGGCCAGCCCTTCCAGCCGTGGCCCGGTGGTGTCTGGCGCTTCTTGGGCAACTGCCGCGTCCGGTACGTCACCGTGGGGTGACGCGTCGATGGTCCGGGGGCTGGTTCCCAACTGCACGCGTTCCAGATTCATGACCAATTTGAGCCGGTCCAGGCCGAGGCTGTCGGCCACCAGATCGCCTTCATCGAGTATTTCCCGGGCCCGCGGAGTGTCCCCCCGAAGTGCTTTTATTCTTGCCAGCGTCCCGTATGTGGACAACATGAAGTCCACCACCCCGCCCTCGGAGCCCAGCTCGCGGGTTTCCTCCAGTAACTTCTCGGCTTTGTCGAGTTCGCCGCGTTCATACAGGAGCTGGCCCATCATTGCTCCCGCCAGCCGCGCCGCATGCGAGTATCGCCCGGCCTTGCGCCGGCCGAGTTCCACAGCCGCGGTGAAGTGCCGGTCCACGCTGTCCAGATCGAGCAGGGCGTAGGCGGCAAGCCCCGCAAAACACTGTCCGTACACGCCACTGAAGGGCCCCGAGGTGAGGCCGTGGAACTTCGCGGCCCAGCGCTGTTGCTCCAAAGCGAGAGGGTAATCGCCGTCGTGGATCTTCTTGAACGTGGAGACGTTCGCTGCCACCGAGACGATCCAGGGCCGGAGCAGATCCGCCTGGGCGAAGCACTTCTCGTCCAGTTCATCCACGTGGTTTACTCTGTCGCCATACATGTCGATGCAGCTCTGCACGACGAGCCCTTCGACGCCCAGTTCAAAGCGGTCGTGTTCGGTCAGGGTCGCATCGGCGGGCATCACGGCTTCAGCCCGGTCCAAGGCACTCTGGCCGGCTGCGGATTGGTGAAGCAGGGTATGGGCCCAGGCTATCGCCGTCTGGAGCCGGGCTTGCCCGGCCACATGGTCAGCCGGGATCTTGCCGACGAGAGCCAACAGGGTCGACATGCTGGAGTGTTCGACTAGCCACATGGCCCGGAATTCGACGATCTCCACCGCGAGCTCAACGTCCCTGGCGGCGAGGGCATGGTCCACCGCGTCGCTGGGGAATCCGTTTTCCGAATACCAGCGGGCAGCGATCAGGTTCAGTTCCTTGGTCCGGCCCGGGTAATCCCGCTCCAGACGGCGGCGCAGGTAGTCCTCAAACAGGTGGTGATAGCGGTACCACGTGCCGTCCTCGTCGAGGGGCTGCAGGAAAAGATCCTGCGCCTGGATTTTCTCCAGCATCGCCTGGCCGAGTTCCACTCCCGAGAGGGCGGACGCCAGCCCCGCGCAAAGCCGTTCCGGAACCGACGTCATCAGGAGGAAATCCAGCGTTTCGGGGTCGAGGGTGTCGAGGACGTTTTCGGCCAGATATTCACCGATCGAGGCGTGCCTGCCGGAGAGACGTTCGATCAGTTCCGAGGCCCCGCGGTGGTCCCTGAGTGACAGGGAGACCAGTTGCAGCGCAGCGATCCAGCCCTCGGTCGTCCGGTGGAGGCTGGCCACGTCTCCCGCATCCAGATCGAGCCGGTTGATGCCGACCAGGAAGTCCTGGGATTCGTTTTCGTCGAACCTCAGTGCGACCGCGTCCACTTCGAGCAGCTGGTCCCGCACCATAAGCCGGCCCAGTGGCAGGCCCGAGCGGGTGCGGCTGGTGATGATGAAGGACAGATGTGAGCCGCCGGCATCGAGCAGCCGTTCCACTACCGCCCTGGTTCTGGGCTCCGTGACCAGGTGCCAGTCATCCAGGGTGATCACGATGTCCTCGCCGCCCTCATCGATGGCGTTGATGAGGGCGGGAACCACGTATTGCTCAGCGTCGTCGGGGCGCTCCTCCAGCAATTGCTGCAGCTCCTCCTCGAGTCGGGGCCGGGCTTTGCGGATGGCCTGGAGCAGATGGGAAAGGAACCAGATGGTGTTGTTGTCGTCCCGGTCCAAGGACAACCAGACGGTGACGAGGCCCTGGGACGCGAGGCTTTCCATCCATTGGGCGGCAAGGGTCGACTTGCCAAAACCGGCCGGGGCGTGGATCAACGCGAGCCGCCGTTTCCGGTCCGAGTGGAGCATCTCGGTCAGCCGCGCGCGGTGAACCCACTGGCCGACAGGCTCGGGCGCGCGGAACTTGCTTGACGCACTGGGTGGTCCTGTCGGCATCCGCCACCTCCTTGTGGTCCGGCGGTCGCCGGGAATGCATTTAGCCCTCTGAAATCCTATGGGAACCGCGGCATCAAAGACAGCGGTGACCGGCGGCCGCCCCTTCCCGCGGATTCCTGCCCCCGGCGCCCCCGCCACAAGCAACGCGGGGTCAGATATGGTCCTTCCGGGCCGGCGGTTTCTGACCCCGCGTTGGTTCTTTTTAGACGGCTTCGAGGACGCTGACGTAGTTGGCGATGCCGACGCCGCCCATGTTCTGCACCGCGGCCCGACGCGGGCTGGCCAGCTGCATGGCGCCGGCCGTGCCGGTGAGCTGCATGGCCGCGATGACGTGCTGTGAGACGCCGGTGGCGCCGACGGGGTGGCCCTTGGCCTTGAGGCCGCCCGAGACGTTGACGGGGAGCTTGCCGTCCTTGAAGACCCAGCCTTCCTCGAGGGCCCGGGCGCCCTGGCCGCGTTCGGTCAGTCCCATGGCCTCGTACATGAGCAGTTCGGCGATGGTGAAGCAGTCGTGGACTTCCGCGAAGTCGAGGTCTTCCAGCCCGACGCCGGCCATCCGCAGGGCGCGCTGCCAGGAGGCCCTCGTGGCGGCGAATTCGGTGGGGTCCCGGCGCTCGGCCGGGAAGAAGTCGTTCGCCTGGCCGAAACCCGCGAGCCGCACCGGGGCGGTGGCGCCCCCGGTGGGGGCGACGCTGAGGACGACGGCGGCGGCGCCGTCGGACACGGGGGAGCAGTCGGTGCGCCGCAGCGGGTCGGCGACCATCGGGTTCTTGTCCGAGACGGTGCGGCAGAACTCCTCGCCGAGGTCCTTGCGGAGCTGGGCGTAGGGGTTGTCCACGCCGTTGCGGTGGTTCTTCGCCGCGATGGTGCCCAGGACGTCGCCGAGCTTCCCGTTGCCGTCCCCGTAGCGCTTCTCGTAGTGCTTCGCGACCTCGGCAAAGAGCCCGGTGAACCCGGTGGTGGAGGCCTTGCCGGCCATGTCGTAGTCGGCGCCGAGCAGGGCAGCGCCCACGATGTCGGCCCCGGCGTGGGTCATCTTTTCGGCGCCGATCACCAGGACGGTCTTGGCAGTGCCGGCCAGGAGGGACTTAGTGCCTTGCTGGAACGCGGCCGAGCCGGAGGCGCAGGCGTTCTCAACCCTGGTGGAGGGGACGTTGGCGAGCTGGTCCGAGACCTGCAGCGCGAGTGAGGACGGGAAGGCCAGCGGCATCATGCCGGAGTTGAACTGGCCGAGGTAGATCTCGTCGATCTGGCCGGGCTCGATCCCGGCGTTGCCGATCGCCTCGGCGGCGACCTGCACGATGAGGGACTCGAGGGTTTCGTCGGTGAGTTTACCGAAGCGGCTGTGGCCCCAGCCGGTGAGCAGGACGTCCTTGCCGAACTGGTCTTTGAGGCTCATGCTGTGGCTCCTTCAAGAGTGTGGGTTGAGTCGAGGGAGGGGGCGACGTCGAAGGCGGCTTCAGTCTTCCCTCGGATCTCCTCGACAGTGACGCCGGGGGCGAGGCGGGTGAGTGTGAGCTTCCGGCCGCCGCCTGTTTCTTGTTCATTCTTCACAAGGTCAAACACGGCGAGGTCGCTGATGATGCGGTCCACGCAGCTCAGGCCGGTGAGCGGCAGGGTGCATTCCTTGACGATCTTCGCGGTGCCGTCCTTGGCGTTGTGTTCGGTGAGGACCACGACGCGCGGGGTGCCGGCGACGAGGTCCATGGCGCCGCCCATGCCCTTGACCATCTTGCCGGGGATGGTCCAGTTGGCGAGGTCGCCGTTCCCGGAGACCTGCATGGCGCCCAGGATCGCGACTTTGACGTGGCCGCCGCGGATCATGCCAAAGGACGTGGCGGAGTCGAAGATGCTGCCGCCGGGCAGGACGGTGACGGTCTGCTTGCCGGCGTTGATGAGGTCCGCATCTTCGTCGCCCTCATAGGGGAACGGGCCCATGCCGAGCAGGCCGTTCTCGCTCTGCAGGACAACGCGGACGCCGTCGGGCAGGTTGTTGGCCACCAGCGTGGGGATGCCGATGCCAAGGTTGACGTAGTCGCCGTCGTTCAGTTCTTCGGCCGCGATGGCAGCCATTTCATTCCGGGTCCAAGCCATGATGATTCTCCTGAAGAAAGTGGGGCGGCGCTCAGGCCGGAACGGATGTGGCCCCGGCGGTTTCGGCAGCTACAGTGCGTGGGCGGACTGTGCGCTGTTCGATGTCCTTGACGCGGGCGCTGGCCTGGACGAGGCGCTGGACGAACACGCCGGGGGTGACGATGTGGTTCGGGTCCAGCTGGCCGGGCTCCACGATCACCTCGGCTTCGGCGACAGTCACGGCGCCGGCCGTGGCCACCACCGGGTTGAAGTTCTGCGCGGTGTAGCGGTAGATCAGGTTGCCGTCGGTGTCGGCGGTGTGGGCGTGCACCAGCGCGACGTCGGCCTTGATGGCGCGTTCCTGGACATACGTTTCGCCGTCGAACTCGTCGAGCGGCTTGCCGTCGGCGACAAGGGTCCCCACGCCGGTCTTCGTGTAGAACGCCGGGATGCCCGCGCCGCCGGCACGGAGGCGCTCCGCAAGTGTGCCCTGCGGAGTGAACTCCACCTCCAGATTGCCGGCGAGGTACTGCTCGGCGAAGAGTTTGTTTTCCCCGACGTAGGAGGCGATGACCTTGCGGACCTGTCCGGCTTCGATCAGGATACCGAGGCCCTTGCCGTCCACGCCCATGTTGTTGGAGACGACCGTCAGGTCCTTCACCCCGGAGTCCCGCACGGCCTCGATCAGGTCAGCCGGGATGCCGCTGAGGCCAAAGCCTCCGACGGCGAGCGTCATGCCGTCCCGCAGCACGTCTTGCAGCGCGGCGGCCGCTCCGGATTTCAGCTTTGACATCGCATCTCCTCATTGAGCTCTTGATGCAATCCACTTTGTGGACTGTTCCTCTGCTGTTGGAGCCTACGGTGCAGAAATGGGGGCTGTCAATGGATGATTTTGGCCTCACTGGTGCCGTTTTTACAGTGTGGACGGTACACTGGTGAGTGTCCACAATATGGATAATTTGAGTGGGTCTAACGCAAAATCCGAGGAAAAAACATGTCTTCATTACCTGTCCAGGGCGCACAAGTCGTCAGCCGCGTCGCGTCGCTGCTGCGCATTGTCGGACGAAAACCGGAAGGCTCCCCGCTCGTGGAACTCGTCAGGGAATCCGGGCTCACCCGGCCCACCGTGCACCGGCTGCTTTCGTCTCTGGCGTCCGAGGGCCTGCTGGACCAGGACCCGCAGGGCGGCAACTGGGTGCTGGGTCCGGAGATCTTGCTGTTGGGGTCCGTGGCCTCGGCCCGTTTCCCGCTCGAGGACATCGCCCGGCCCAGCCTCCGGCGGCTCGCCGAGGAGACCGGCGAGAGCGCCTTCTTTTCCATCCGCCGCGGCAACGAGACGGTCTGCCTGCTCCGGGAGGAGGGAAGTTTCCCGGTCCGTTCCTTCGTGCTGCACGAGGGTGTGCGGTTTCCGCTCGGCGTCGCCTCCGCGGGCACCGCCATCATGGCGTTCCTGCCGGCGGAAGAGCAGGAGGAAATGCTCTCGGACTGGTCAGCCCACGCGGGCAGCTTCGCGGCCGGGCACACGGAAGCGCTTGTCCGCGAGAACCTCGAAGCGACGCGGCAGGCCGGCTATTCGGTCAACCCGGGGCTGGTCCTGGAAGGAAGCTGGGGGATGGGCGCGGCGGTCTTCGACCAGCGGGGCCGCCCCGCGTGGGCGCTCTCCCTGACGGGCATCGAGCCGCGCTTCCGGGAAGACCGTCGCCCGCAGCTGGGGCGGCTGCTCATGGACGAGGCCCACCGCATCTCGACGCAGCTGCAAGGCACCCGCTAGGACCCATCGGAGTGTGTTGCTGGGATTTGCGGGCCGGCCCGGACGCCTCGACAAAACAAGGGCGGCGGAGCACGATGGTATCTGCATCCGGCGACTTCAGCTGCCGCTCTGTGAGCTGAGGTTACCCGCACCGATATGATCGCCAGTGCCCGGCCCGCGGGCACGGTCCGGCGGCCGTACTCCACGACCCCGCCAGGGGGTCCCCGGGGAAGAACGGCCCGGCGGACGCGCCTTCCGCCGGCGCCGGCCGGCGCCGTGGTCGACGTCGGCCGTGAAACGAATACCAGGCCGGTCCCCGGCCGTACATTTGGAATTTCCCCAAAGGAGTGAGTCGTATGGCTCCTCACCCCGCAATACATGCAATGCCGCGCCTTGTGCGCCTCCTGATAGCTGCCGTCATGGCCTTAGTGCTCCCTCTGACTGTCAGCGGCGCCGCCCAGGCGGACGGCGGCAAGTCATCAAGGACGTGGACCGTGCAAGTCGGGTCCGAATCCGAGGACCAAGCGATCCAAGGCATGGCCTTCCTGCCCGAGCATGTTTACATCAACGCCGGCGACAAAGTGACATGGAAAGCCAACTCTGCCGAGATCCACACCGTCACGTTCCTGGCCGCCGGCCAGTCATTGGACTCCACTCAGCCGTTCAATCCCTTAGACCCCCGGTACATCTTCCGGCACGGAGGAAAGAGCTATGACGGCACGTCTTACTACAACTCCGGCGTGATGAGCAACGTGTCCAACAGCGGCTTCAAGGAAACGGACCACTACACGCTGACATTCCCGAATGCGGGCGAGTTCACCTACTACTGCCTGGTGCACGGGATGGCCATGAAGGGCATGGTGCACGTCCGGAGCGCCGGAACGGACTACCCGTACAGCCAGTCGCAGTACGACCGCCAGGCTAAGAAGCAGGAACGCCAGATCTTGCGCGACGGATACAAGTCCTGGGACGCGGCCCGCGACCAAGCCAACAACCACACGGTCATCGCCGGCACGGACAACGGGACCTCCATGGTCATGCGGTTTGTGCACCAGGAAATCAGCATCAAGGTCGGTGAAAGCGTGACATTCGTGAACAACGGCATGGGGGCCCCGCACACCGTCACGTTTGGCAAGGAACCGGCCAACATCTTCGCACCGCTCGGCGACCCTGGCCACTTCACCGGCGGGGACCTGAGCTCCGGGCTGATGCCGCCGGGCAGTCACTTTACCGTGACCTTCCATTCGGCCGGCGAGTTCAAGTACATCTGCGCCCTGCATGACTTCATGGGCATGGTGGGCACCGTCGAAGTCCGGAAGTAGGGGCCGGAATAAGGCAGACCGGATGATTCGGCGCCGGCAGGTGCCTGCCGGCGCCACATCAGCCCTTCGGGGTACCGGCTATTTCCACCAGGTATCGAAAATCGTGACCGGAACCGTGCGCTTGTGGCGGGTCCGCAGGTACATCCCCTCGATCCGCTCGGCAACGGCGTCCGGCACTTCGCGGCCCTCGAGGTAGTCATCGATGAGGTCGTAGCTCAGGCCGAGTTCATCCTCATCCGTGCGGCCGGGCGTCCCGTCCAGAAGGTCCGCCGTCGGGATTTTTTCCCAGATCCGGGCCGGCGCGCCGAGTTCGGCCAGAAGCGCGCGGTTCTGGCGCTTGTTGAGCCCGAACAGCGGCAGGATGTCGGCGCCGCCGTCGCCGTACTTGGTGAAGAATCCGGTGACGGATTCGGCACCGTGGTCCGTGCCGATCACAAGGTAATTGTGCCCGCCGGCCAGGGCATACTGGGCGATCATCCGGGTCCGGGCCTTGGTGTTGCCCTTGTGGAAATCGGAGATCCCGTTGCCGACCGTCTTCTCGAACTCGTCCTCGAAGCCGTCCACCGCAGCCGAAATATTGAACGTCCACTCGGTCTTGGCGCGCACGAAGTCAAGTGCCGCCTGGGCATCGTCCTCGTCGTGCTGGACGCCGTAGGGGAGCCGGACGGCCACGAAATTCGCCTCGACGCCCTCGGCCTCAAGCTCCTCGACCGCCAGCTGGGCCAGCCGACCGGCCAGGGAGGAGTCCAGGCCGCCCGAGATGCCCAGGACAAACCCCTTCGTATGGGTGGCCGTCAGGTATTCCTTCAGGAACGTCACGCGTTTGCGCACCTCCCCGGCCGGGTCGATCCGGGGCTGCACGCCCATTTCTTCGATGATCTTCGCCTGGAGTTCACGCATGCCTCACAGCCTAGTCAGCGGTGTCAACCACGCTCAACTGTTGCAGCCGGGCCGGCGGGTCAGCGCGGCTCCGGCGTCGGAATTGCGCGGCTTTGCCGGACCGCCGCTGCGCTTTCGGACAACCGCCACGCGGATCCCCGGGGCGCACTGCCGGAATCAGTGCACGCGTCTGGAACCGGCGCGAAAACCACGGACGTTGCGCAGCTCCGGCCCCGTCGATCGCCGGCCTTGCTTATCGGTCATGCGGCGCCGGGCCGGTGGAACCGCGCACCGTCAAGTGGGTGGGCATGACGGAGCGGCTGCGCCGGGCTCCGCCGGCCAGGGGATTCAACCGGGCCAGCAGCATGGACACGGCCACCCGGCCGGCCTGCTCGATGGGGGAGGCCATGGTGGTCAGCGGCGGATTGCAGAAGTCCGCGCCGAAGATGTCGTCGCACCCCACAATGCTCATGTCCTCCGGGACGCGGATCCCGCGCTCGCGCAGCCGCTGGAGCATCCCGATGGCAATGAGGTCGTTGAAAGCGATGCAGGCGCTGACCCGGCTGTGCACGGCGGCATCTGCGGCGGCGGCGCCGGACAGTGTGGTCGGGGCGAAGGGCCCGAGCCGATGGACCTCCACGCCGCGCGCCTCGGCCGCCTCGGACAGCGCAGTCCACCGCCGTTCGCTGGACTGCGACGACACCGGACCTGCCACATAGGCGACCCGGGTGTGCCCCAGCGAGATCAGGTGGTCCAGTGCCTGGCTGGTCGCGGAGGGGGTGTCGATGATGACCGCGGGCACCCCGGGAACGTCGCGGTTGACCGCAACCACCGGGATCTTCGCCGCCGCCGCCAGGAGGACCTCGTCACTGAGCCGGGAGGCGGCCACGATGATTCCGTCGGCACCCTTGCGGAGCTGCTCCATGGCGCTGGCTTCCACCTCATCGGATTCCTCCGTGTCCACCAGCAGCTGGGTGTAACCGGCGGCCTTGAGCTGGAGCTGCGTGCCGCGGATGAGATCGAAGTAGAAGGGGTTGGTGATGTCGGGCACCAGGACCCCTACGGCGCCGGTGCGGCCGGAACTGAGTGCCTTGGCCTGGCTGTTGGGCGTGTAGTTGAGCATGGCGGCCGCTTCCTCGATCCGCGCGCGGGTCCGGACGTTGACCCGGTCCGGCGTCGAGAGCGCCCGGGAAACGGTGGAGGCCGCCACGCCGCAGAGCGCTGCAATGTCATGGATGGTTGCGGGCCGCTCGGCCTGGTCCGGATGCGTCGACACGGGGCTCCTCTCTGAGCAAGTGTCTCTGGGCAGTGATGTTCGGTTTTCCGAGCATTACGTTTTGAACTCTCAGGGAAATCTGCCGGAAACCACCAGGCGCGGCTCACTGCGCGCGTTGCTGAGTAACCGTGCCGAGTGAGCCGCGCCACAGGGGCGCCGTGAACAAAGAATGGCACAGTTGCAAACTTTTGGCAATCGGTTGTCAAGAATTGGCAGTCCGGATAGACTCGCATCGAGACCATCACTGTGAACTGACTCACCCTGCCCCGGTGGCGGGGCACTTGAAGCGGGAGCCCAAATTGACAACAGCGTCAGCATCAACCACCTTCACCCTTTCCGGCTTTGGCGACGAGGTTGACCCCAATCCCGAGGTCCAGGCGGCAGTGCTGTTGGCGATCGGCGCCAAGCACATTGAGGTGCGCAGCGCCTGGGGAACCAACGTTGCCGAGCTTTCGGCGGAGCAGCTCGCCGAACTCAAGGCAGTTCTGGACGCCAAGGGCCTGAAGGTCTCCGCCGTCGCCAGCCCCATCGGCAAGGTGGAGGTGTCCCTTCCGGTTGAGCATGAAGTGCAGCGGCTGCGCCGGATCATTGAGGCCGCCAAGACGCTGGACACCAAGTACATCCGCATCTTCTCGTTCTACCGGGCCGCGGGGCAGAGCCAGGAAGAGATCCGCGAGGACGTGATGACCCGCATGGCGGCGCTGGCGGCACTCGCCGCGGAGGCCGGCGTCGTGCTTCTGCATGAGAACGAAAAGGGCATTTACGGCGATACGCCCGAGCGGGTGCTGGACATCATGAAGTCCGTCGATTCGCAGTCCCTGCGCCTTGCCTGGGACAACGCGAACTTCGTCCAGGTCGGCGTCAAGCCGTTCACCGACGGCTACGCCATGCTGCGCCCCTACCTGGAATACTTCCAGGTCAAGGATGCGCTGGCGGGAAGCGGCGAAGTGGTCCCGGCCGGGCAGGGCGACGGCGAATTGAAGGAAACCATCGCGGCCCTGAAGGCCGACGGCTACCGCGGCTTCGCCTCCTTGGAGCCGCACCTGGCCAGCGCCCATGAACTGGGCGGATTCTCTGGCCCGGTTGCCTTCGGTTCCGCGGCCCGCGCCTTCGCCGAGCTGGCCGCGACGAACCACATCGACCTCATCTAGCAGGACCGCAGCAGCACCCAACGAATGAATCAGCCAATGGATGAAGCACTAAACGAATGAGGGAGCTACGGATGCAAAAGGCGGCAATCATCGGCTGCGGCGACGTGTCGATCGTTCACTTTGACGCGCTTGCCGGGATGGACGACGCCGAACTGGTGGCTGTCTGTGACACGGATCCTGAGCGCCGCGCCGCGGCGCAGGCGGCTCACGGGGTCCCGGCGTTCGAGGACTACCGCGACATGCTGGAGGCGGCCGTCCCGGACGTCGTGCACATCACCACCCCGCACCACGAGCATGCTGGGATCGCCATCGACTGCCTGCGCCGCGGCATCCACGTGGTGCTCGAAAAACCCCTGGCGCACACTCTGGCCGAGGGCGAGCGGCTGCTGGCCGCTGCCGCGGATAGCACGGCCCGGATTGGCCTGTGCTTCCAAAACCGCTACAACGCCCCGGTGCAGGAAATGCGGCGGCTGCTGGATTCGGGCGAGCTGGGCAACGTGCTGGGGGCCTCGGCCACGGTCATGTGGCACCGCGACGCCGACTACTACCTCAGTCGGCCCTGGCGCGGAAGCTGGGGCGGTGGCGGGGGAGGCCTCATGATGAACCAGGCCATCCACACCGTTGACCTGCTGCAATGGCTGGTGGGGGACATCGTGTCGCTCTCCGGCAGCGCCTCAACCCGCGCGCTGGCGGAAGCCATCGAGGTGGAGGACACGGCGGAGTTCGCGGCCCTCCACAGCAACGGCGCGCGCAGTGTCTTCTACGCCACCCTCGCCAACACGGTCAACGCGCCCGTCACCCTGGACATCAGCACCGAAAAGGCAGCACTGAGCCTGCGCGGTGACCTGACGGTCACGTACGACGACGGGCGCAGCGAGATGGTGCGCGAACGCGCCATCGGCTCGGGCGGGCGCTCCTACTGGGGTGTCTCGCATGCCTTGCTGATCGCGGACTTCTATGCCGGGCTGGCGCAACCGGGCCCGTTCTGGATTAACGCCGCCGAAGGGGCCAAGTCGCTGCGGATCGTGAAGGAACTGTACCGGCAGTCCTATCCCGGCTCCGAGGCCAAAGTCTCCTAAGCGGAGGACTCCCGGAGTGCCCCCGGCGCGTGCCGCGGGCTCCTACCAAGAGTCGCCGGTCTACAAGAGTGCCGGAGCGCCCCGGCGTACCCCTGAGTGGCGCCATGCCGCCGTCGTGCTGCGCCTTCAAACGCGTCGCAAGGCAACAAAGCAGAAACTTCATGACAACCGATTGCCAGATATGGCAACCCAACGTACGCTGAACCCACAAGCGGCACTGTGGTCCAGGCCACAGCGCCGCTGCAAGCGTCCGGTGAAACGGACCTCGTCAAGCGATAGGAGCCAACAATGAAGTTCGGTCCCAAGGCAGCAGCCGCTGCCCTCATCCTCAGCGCGTCCCTCGCGCTCACAGCCTGTGGCGGCGGTGCTGCAGCCGGTGGCGCGGCCGCCGGCACCCCCGCCACGTCCCTGACGCTGGGTACCATCCAGGACGTCCGCTCCTGGGATCCCGCCCAGGCGCACGTGGGCCACCTTCTCCAGCCGTACCAGGCGGTCTATGACACCCTGATCCTGCGGGAACCGGACGGAAAGCTCAGCCCCATGCTGGCGACGGACTGGAAATACAACGCGACCAACACCAAACTGACGGTGGACCTGCGCACGGACGTCACCTTCAGCGACGGCGCCAAGTTCGACGCCGAGGCGGCCAAAGCCAACATTGACCACTTCAAGACGGCCAACGGCCCGCAGATGGCGCAGCTGTCCTCCGTTCAGGATGTGACGGTTGTGGACGCCGACACCATTGACATCAACCTCACTACCCCGGACCCGGCCCTGGAATACTTCCTCAGCCAGGCCGCCGGCCTGATGGGCAGCCCCAAGGCGCTCGGCACCGAGGGCATCAAGACCGAACCCGTCGGCTCCGGCCCCTACGTGATGGACAAGGCCGCCTCCGTCAAGGATTCCCAGACGGTCTTCACGGCACGCAAGGATTACTGGAACAAGGATCTGCAGAAGTACTCCAAGCTGACCTTCAAGATCCTGACCGATCTCACCGCCCGCACCAACGCCCTGGTCTCCGGCCAGGTGGACGCCACCCTCCTGGACCCCAAGACCGGCAAGCAGGCCGAGGGCGCCAAGATGCAGCTGGCCGCCAACGAGGTTGACTGGCAGGGGCTGCTCCTGATGGACCGTGACGGTGCCAAGAACCCGGCGCTGAAGGACGTCAGGGTCCGCCAGGCCATCAACTACGCCTTCGACCGCAAGACCATCCTGGACCAGGTCATGCTGGGACAGGGCACGCCGACCTCGCAGCCGTTTGGCAAGGCCAGCGGGGCCTGGACCCCGGAGCTGGAGAACTACTACACCTACGATCCCGCCAAGGCCAAGCAGCTCCTGAAGGACGCCGGCTACGAAAACGGCGTCACCCTGGAAGTCCCAAGCGTCCCCGGGTTCGAAACCCAGATTTCCGTCGTCCAGCAGCAGCTGGCAGACGTGGGCATCACCCTCAAGGTGGGCGCCGCGCTGACCAACACCTTCACGTCCGATGTGGCTTCCCAGAAGTTCACCACCATGTACTTCTCGCTCTTCCAGGGTGAGCCGACGGTTGCCATCAACCAGATCGTCTCCACCAAGGCGCTCTACAACCCGTTCAAGAACGCGACGCCGGAACTCGACGCCAAGATTGGCGCCGTGCGCAACGGCGGCGCCGATGCCGGCAAGCTGGCCCAGGACGTCAACAAGTATGTGGTGGAGCAGGCCTGGTTCGCGCCGCTGTTCCGGGTCAACCAGATGTACTACCACAACGCCAAGGTGAACGTGACCCCGCAGATCCAGCAGGCCGTTCCGTCCATCTACAACTACTCACCCGCCAAGTAGGACGCCATGATCAGGTTCATTGCGAAAAGGCTGGGCAGCGGGCTGGTGGTGCTGGTTGTTGTCTCGGCGCTCACCTTCTTCCTGCTATACATCTCCAGCGGGAGTATCGCTAGGAACATCCTGGGCGACCAGGCCACCGCTGAGCAGGTGGCGATGAAAGAACACGAGCTCGGACTGGACCAGCCCCTGGTGGCCCGCTACCTCGCTTGGGTGGTCGATGCCTTGAGCGGAAACCTCGGAGCCTCCTGGTTCAGCTCGGAACCGGTGGCCAACTCCCTGGCCAGCCGGATCCCGGTGACCATGACCATGGTCTTCGCCGCAATGATCCTGATCGCAATCTGCGCCGCCCTCATTGGCGTCCTTGCTGCCGTCAAGCGCGGCTGGGTGGACCGGGTGGTCCAGGTTGGCGCCATCATCGGCGACTCCGTTCCGGGGTTCGTGATCGGCGTCATCCTGGTCACCCTCCTGGCCATCCAGCTGGGCCTCTTCCCGGCCACCAGCACCATCTCGCCGGACTCCGGACCCGACGCGTGGGTCTATTCCATGGCGCTTCCAGTGATCGCCTTGCTGATCAACGGCGTCACCGGAGGCGCGCAGCAGATCCGGAGCGCCGTCATCAAACAACTCGAGCGGGACTACGTCCGCACCCTGCGCAGCCGGGGCATCAGCGAACGCGAGATTCTCTTCAAGCACGTCCTGCGCAGTGCCGCCCCCGCCGGACTCACCGTGCTGAGCCTCCAGCTGATCGGCATGCTGGGCGGCGTCGTGATCATTGAGCAGATCTTCGCCCTGCCCGGCATGGGCCCGCTGGCGGTCGCCGCCACCGGCCAGTCGGATCTTCCGGTGGTGATGGGCGTCGTGATGTACACGGTGGTGGTCGTGATCGTGGTGAACCTGCTGGTGGACATTCTCAATGGCTGGCTCAACCCGAAGGTGCGTGTGTCATGAGCGATTCTTTAGAAACTGTGGCTGCCGCCGCCCCGGTACCGGCCGCCTCGCCGGTTCAGACAGGCGCAGGTCAGACAGGCGCAGGTCAGACAGGCGCAGGTCAGAAAGGCGCAGGTCAGACCGGCGCAGGTCACAGCGGCCCAGGTCAGAGCGGCGCAGTCGTCCGCTCCACCGTCATTCGCCGCCTGTTCAGGAACCCGCTGGGGATCGCTGCAATCGCGATCCTGACGGTGATCGCGGTTCTGGCCATCCTGGCGCCGGTCCTGGCGCCCTTTGACCAGAACTACGCCAATATTGCCAAGACCCTCGCCGCTCCGGACTCCGTGAACATCCTCGGAACGGACAGCGCCGGGCGCGATGTCTGGAGCAGGCTTCTGTTTGGCGCGCAGCTGACGCTGCTTTCCGCCCTGCTCTGCGCGGGCGTGGCCATTGCCATCGGCCTGCCGGCCGGCCTGATCGCCGGCTACTACGCCGGGAAGTTCGAGGCGGCCTCCAACTGGGTGGTCGGCATCCTCATGAGCCTTCCCGGCCTCATCGTCCTACTGACCATCCGGGCGGCCTTCGGCCCCTCGGTGTGGATGTCCATGATCGCCTTCGGCGTCCTGATCAGCCCCTCCTATTTCCGGCTGACCCGCACGGCCGTCCAGTCGGTGCGCAACGAGCTCTATGTTGACGCCGCACGGGTCTCCGGGCTGTCCGACCTCAGCATCATCGCCCGCCACATCTTCTCCGTGGTCCGGGCCCCCATCATCATCCAGACCGCGGCGATTGCCGGCGTGGCCATTGCCATCCAGTCCGGCCTGGAGTTCCTGGGCCTGGGCGACCCCACCAGGGCAACCTGGGGCGTCATGCTCTCCGAGGGCTTCAAGAACGTCTACCTGAACCCGACCCTGCTCTTCTGGCCGGCACTGGCCATGGCGCTGACCATCGGCGGGCTGGTCCTGCTCGGCAACGCCCTCCGCGACGCCCTGGAAGACGGCGAGAAGGTCAAACACCGCAAAAAGAAGGTCGCGCTGGAAGGCACGACGGCGGCACCCGCCGGCGCGCGGCCGTCCCGGAAGCCGGTGGCCGCCGTCGTCGCCGGAACCGAGCACCACCTGGTCAAGGTGACCAATCTCGGCGTCGGGTATCCCCAGGCAGACGGTTCCATCAAGAAAGTCGTTGACGACGTCTCCTTCCACGTGGACCGCGGCGAGATTCTGGGCATTGTGGGCGAATCGGGCTCGGGCAAGTCCCAGACCGCCTTCTCCATCCTGGGGCTGCTGCCGGACAACGCCCGCATTGTGGGCGGCTCCATCCAGTTCGACGGCAACTACACCGTTGCCCCGGGCGATGAACGGGTCAGTCAGGAGCGGCTGTCCAAGCTGCGCGGCAAACGGATTTCCTACATTCCGCAGGAGCCCATGAGCAACCTGGACCCTGCCTTCACCATCGGCTACCAGCTGGTGACGCCCATGGTGCGCGTCCTCGGGATCTCCAAGGCCGAGGCCAGGAAACGGGCCCTGAAACTGCTCACGGACGTCGGCATCGCCAACCCGGACCGGACCTTCAGCGCCTACCCGCACGAAGTCTCGGGCGGCATGGCCCAGCGCGTGCTGATCGCCGGAGCTATCAGCTGCGAACCGGACCTCGTGATCGCCGATGAGCCCACCACGGCCCTGGATGTCACGGTGCAGGCGGACGTCCTGGACCTGCTGCGCGAACTCCAGCAGCGCCTGAACATCGGCGTCATCCTGGTGACCCACAACTTCGGTGTGGTGGCGGACCTCTGCGACCGTGTGGCCGTCATGCAGAACGGCCGGCTCGTGGAGGAAGGATCCGTCCGCGACATCCTCCGCAATCCGCAGGAACCCTATACACAAACGCTTCTGGCGTCGATGCTCGAAGGCAAGGAACCCATGTCCACGCTCGTTTCCACCCTGCAGAAGGAGCCCGTCGCATGAGCACCATGGAAAGTGCGCCGCTGCTCACCGTGGACCAACTGGTGGTGGAGTACCCCAGCAAGAAGTTCCGGGCCAAGCCCTTCCGCGCCCTGACGGACATCAACATCTCCATCGGCCGGGGCGAAACCCTGGGACTGGTGGGGGAGTCCGGGTCCGGCAAGACCACCCTGGGCCGCGCCATCCTGGGGCTGGCCCCGGTGACCGCCGGGAAGATCAGCTTCGAAGGCAAGGACATCAGCCACTCCACCCGCAAGGACCGGCGGGTCCTGAGCCGGGAGCTACAGGTGGTCTTCCAGGATCCGTACACCTCGCTGAACCCCGCACTGGAAATCGGCGACATCCTCGCCGAACCACTGGGCGTGCAGGGCATGGAAGCCGCGCCGGCCAAGAAGCGCGTGAAGGAACTCCTGGACCAGGTGGGGCTGCCGTCCGATGCCATCAACCGGCTGCCGCGCGAATTCAGCGGCGGGCAGCGCCAGCGCGTCGCGATCGCCCGGGCCCTGGCACTCTCGCCGAAGCTGATTGTCTGCGACGAGCCCGTCAGCGCGCTGGACCTCTCCACCCAGGCCCGGGTGCTGGACCTGTTCCTGCAGATCCAGAAGGACACCGGCGTCTCCTACCTCTTCGTCTCGCACGACCTCGACGTCGTGCGGCACATCAGCCACCGCGTCGCCGTGATGTACCGCGGTGAGATCGTCGAACAAGGCCCGGCCGGCGTCGTCACGACCGACCCCGACCACCCCTACACCCAGCGGCTGCTGCTCGCGTCCCCGGTCCCGGACCCGGACCGCCAGGAACAGCGCCGCGCGGACCGGCACCGCCTCCTCGAAACGCAGCGGATGCAGCACGAACAAGCGGGCGTCCCCGCCTGAGGGGCCGCTTCAGGCAAAGACCACGGCAAACGGATACAACGGCAAACGAACACAACGGCCGGATTCTCCTCGAGGATCCGGCAGGCAACGGAGGAACAGGCATGAAAACAACAGCCAGAATTGGCGTGCAGGCGATGATGCTGAAGGACAGCTTTGCCGAACTCGGGGCGTTCGAGACGCTCCGGAAGGTCAATGCAATCGGCTACAACGCCGTCGAGGTCTCCCAGATCCCCATGACGCCGGAGAACGTGGCGGAACTGGACCGCGCGCAGACCGAGCTCGGCATGGACGTGGCCGCCCTCTCGGTGGCCATGGAAACCCCCAAGGGCATGCCCGCCGATTCCCTGAAGGACCACTTCGACAAGATTGTCGAGGACGCACAGCGTCTTGACGCCAAGCTCCTGCGGATCGGCATGCTGCCGTTCCCGGCCATGACGTCGATCGACGCCGTGGTGGACTTCGCCAAGCAGGCCAACGAATACGCCGAGCGACTGGCCGGGCACGGGATCGGCCTGTATTACCACAACCACCACATCGAGTTCGCGAAGTTTGACGGCACCTACATGCTGGACATCATCGCCGCCACCTCACCGGCCATGGGCCTGGAAATCGATGTCCACTGGGTCCAGCGCGGCGGCCTCGACCCGGTCCGCACCTTGGAAAAGTACGCCGGCCGCACGGCCATGGTCCACCTGAAGGATTACCGGATCGGCCAGCTGCCCGAGCGTGCCTTCGGCTTCCTGGAAACCGGAGACTTCAAGGGCTTCATGGCCGATTTCAAGGACGTGGTCCAGTTCGCCGAAGTGGGCGAGGGCAACCTGGACTTCCCCGCCATCATCCCGGCCGCGCAGGCCGCCGGCGCCCGTTACCTGCTCGTGGAGCAGGACGAACTCTATGGGCGCACCGTCTGGGACGCGCTGCAGACCTCCTACGACAACCTCGTGGCCATGGGCCACTCGAACCTTTTCTAGATTAGGGAGAACCCCCACATGGGTAAGCAAGTACGCCTCGGCATTATCGGCCTGGGCCAGCAGGGCGGCATGTACGCCAAGTTCATCGCGGACGGACTGGTCCCGAACATGGTGATCGGCGCCATCTGCGACACTGATCCGGCGAAGAAGGAACGTGCTTCAGCAACATACCCGGACGTTCCGTTCTACGAGGACTACATCGCCATGCTGGACAGCGGCGATGTGGACGCCGTCGTCACGTGCGTGCCGCACTTCCTGCACCCGGAGATGGGCATCGAGACCCTCAAGCGCGACATCCATGCCCTCGTGGAGAAGCCCGCCGGCGTCTACACCAAGCAGGTCAAGGAGCTCAACGAGTTTGCCGCCGGCAAGCCGGAACTGTCCTTCGCGATCATGTTCAACCAGCGCAACAACCCGCTGTACCAGAAGCTCAAGGAAATCGTCGACAACGGCGAAATCGGCGCGATCCGCCGAACCAACTGGATCATCACCAACTGGTGGCGGCCGCAGGGCTACTACAACTCAAGCGAATGGCGGGCAACCTGGGGCGGCGAAGGCGGCGGCGTGCTGGTCAACCAGGCACCGCACCAGCTGGATCTGTGGCAGTGGATCTGTGGCGTGCCGAAGTCTGTGTACTCCAAGGTTGCCTACGGCTTCCGCCGTGACATCGCCGTCGAGGACGAAGTGACCGCAGTGGTGGACTACGGCAACGGCGCCACCGGCGTCTTCGTCACGGCAACACACGACCTCGTGGGCACCGACCGCTTCGAAATCCTGGGCGACCAGGGCAAGATCGTGGTCGAAAACTCCAAAACGGCCACCGTGACCCGCCTGCACAAGCCGGAGCGCGAACTCAGCGACGGCATGGACATGGATGACGTCCGGAAGCTCTTCATGGGCGAGCTGAACCCTGAGGCGTACTACAGCACCGAGGTCATCGAGTTCGAGTCCGTCTGGGGCGCCCAGCACGCGGGTGTCCTGGAAAACTTCGCCGCCAACATCCTGGACGGCACCCCGCTACTGGCGCCGGGCTCGGACGGCATCAAGGGTGTCCGGCTGGCCAACGCCATCCACCTCTCCAGCTGGACGGGCCGCGAAGTCGGCCTGGACTTCGACGAGGACGAGTTCCTCACTGAGCTCAACAAGCGGATCGCCGGGGAAGGGAAGTTCCCCGAGCGCGTCTAGTGCACCCAGCCGGACTGACTCGCAGCAGGGGCCGTTATGCGGGCTCAAAACGGCCCCTGCTGCCAGCTACTTGGGTCCGGTTTCATCGGTAGGATGGGGCGGTGACTGAACCCGCGAAGCCCGACGTTGCCGCAACACCAGCACCGGTCAAGAAGCATGCCCGCGACGGGAAATCCAGCGCCACCATCTACGACATCGCCAGGGTCGCCGGGGTCAACCCGTCCACGGTCTCGCGGGCCCTCAGCAAGCCGGGACGGGTCAGCGCCAAGACGCAGAAACTCATCGAGGACGCCGCGGCCGAGCTCAACTACCACGTGAACCCCTTCGCGCGTGCCCTGCCCACGGGGCGGACCAGCACGTTCGGCCTGATCGTCGCCGACATCACGAACCCCACGTTCTTCGACATCATCCGCGGCGCCGGGGCCACTGCCACCGCCCGCGACTACACCCTGGTCCTCGCGGATTCGGCCGAGTCCGCTGCCACCGAACTGACCACCGCCCGGCGGATGATGCCCACCGTGGACGGACTTATCCTCGCCAGCCCGCGGATGGACGACGACGACATCCGCGCGCTCGCCCGCGACAAGCCCGTGGTGGTCATCAACCGCGAGGTCGACGGCGTGCCGTCCGTCGTCCCGGACGTCAACAAGGGGATCAGCGAGGCCGTCCGCAGCCTGGCCGCGAACGGGCACAAGAAAGTCGCCTACGTGGCCGGCCCGTCCCAGTCCTGGATGTCCGCGCGGCGCTGGGACGGAGTCCGCTCCGCCTGTGAATGGTCCCGGCTGGAAGCCGTGCGGCTCGAATCCAGCAAGCCAACGGTCGACGGCGGCCGGCAGGCCGCGCGCGAGGTCCTGGCCAGCGGCGCGACGGCGGTGCTGACGTACAACGACCTTCTGGCCATCGGCCTGATGCAGGAACTCCAGGCCGCCGGCCTCATGGTCCCGGACCAGATCAGCATCGTGGGCTTTGACGACATCTTCGGGGCGGATTTCACCACCCCGCCCCTGACCACCGTGCGGTCCCCGCTGGGCGAATGCGGGTCCGGCGCGGCAACGATCCTCCTGGACCGCCTCGCCGGCGCCGGCGGGGAACCCCCCGAGACGCTGCGGGTGGAAACCGAGCTCGTGCTGCGCGGTTCCAGCGGCAGGCTGATCGCGGCCAAGTAGGCGCCGCAGCCTCGCAGTCCGCGGCCCTTTCTGCATTCCGCTGCACTTTTGGAAATCCGCGGCCGGGATCCCGGCCGCGGACGTCCGTTTCCGCCGCGGGGATCCGTACTAGGCGCGGAAAACGCCCCATGGAATCTTTTGGCAATTTTTGGCAACCGGTTGACAAGCGCCGAGTGCGAGACGACCATTGAGCTATGTCACAGTCGATTTCTGCCCACCCAGACCGGCTCCTGCCCGCGGATCCCGGAACGCGAAGCATCGCCCGCGATCTCCTGGGCCGGGTCCAGGACCTTCCGATCATCTCCCCGCACGGACACGTCGATGCCGCCGTGCTCGAGCAGAACACACCCTTCCCCGATCCGGCGGCGTTGCTGGTCAGCCCGGACCACTACGTCACCCGCCTGATCCACGCCAGCGGCGTGCCGCTCGAACAGCTGCGCGCGCAGGCCGGCGCCCAGGCAGACCCGTCCGCGGCGGCGCCGGAATCGCGCGCCGTGTGGCGTGCGTTCTGCGAGGCCTGGCCGCTCTTCGAGGGCACCGCCTCGGGCTACTGGCTCCGCGATCAGTTCCACAGCGTTTTTGGCCTGGACCGCGAGATCAGCGCCGCCACCGCCGATGCCTCCTACGACGCCATCTCCGCCCGGCTCCGGGAAGCGGATTTCCGCCCCCGCCAGCTGTTCAAGGACTTCAACATCGAGGTCCTGGCCACCACGGACGATCCCCTGGATGACCTGGCGGCCCACAAGGCCCTGGCCGGGGATGCCACCTTCCACGGCCGCGTGCTCCCGACCTTCCGGCCCGACGCCTACCTGAACCCGGCCAACCCCGGCTGGGGCGGCAACGTTGAACGCCTCATCGCGGCAGCGGGCGACGGCGGCAGCGGCTTTGCCGGCTACCTCACCGGCCTCGAGAACCGGCGTCGTTACTTTGTGGAGCACGGCGCTGTGTCGGCCGACCACGGCGTGCGCACCCCGCGCACCCTCAAGCTGGACGCCGCAGACGCGGAACGGCTCTTCGAGCGGGCCCGCTCCGGCGAAGCCACCGCCGCCGAGCGCGAAGACTTTGAAGCCCACATGATGTACCAGATGGCCCGGATGTCCGTGGAGGACGGCCTGGTCATGACCATCCACCCGGGGTCCTTCCGCAACCACCACACGGAGACCTTCAACAAGTACGGCGCGGACACCGGGCACGACATCCCCTTCGCGATCGACTACACCGAGTCCATCCGGCCCGTGCTGCAGGACTTCGGCAACAGCAAGGACTTCCACCTGGTGCTCTTCACCATGGACGAGACGGTCTATTCGCGCGAACTAGCCCCCCTGGCCGGGTTCTACCCCTCGGTGTACCTCGGCGCGCCCTGGTGGTTCCTGGACGCACCGGACGCCATGCTGCGGTTCCGGTCCGCCGTGACCGAAACGGCAGGGTTCTCCCGGTCCTCGGGGTTCATCGACGATACCCGCGCCTTCTGCTCCATCCCCGCCCGGCACAATGCTTCCCGCCGGATCGAGGCCTCCTTCCTGGCCCGCCTCGTGGCGGAACACCGGATCAGCGAGGACCGCGCCCACGACATCATCGTCGACCTCGTCGACGGCGCCCCGCGAAGGGTTTTCAAGCTATGACCACGACAGAAAATGCCGGCGCCGCTGGCCCCGCCGGGTTGGCGCATCCGGCGGCCGCGGCCGCGGCGGCTACGGGGGAAGCGGCGGCAGACCTGCCGCGGCTGAACCGCAGCCTTCGTCCCGCGGCCAAAGCTCCGGTGCGGATCGTGCACCTGGGCCTCGGCGCCTTCCACCGCTCACACCAGGCGTGGTACACACACCGGGCCGGCGACGCCGCGGAATGGGGGATCGCCTCCTTCACCGGCCGGCGCCCGGACGCGGCCCTGGCGCTGGCGGAGCAGGACGGCCTGTTCACGCTCGTGGAGCGCGGCGACGCGGCGGATTCCTTCGAAGTGATCGGCAGCATTGTTGCCGCCGTGGACGGGGCCGACGTCGGCCGGCTCGCCGAACTCGTGTCCGCACCCGCCACCGCCATCATCACCCTGACCATCACCGAGGCCGCCTACCGGCTTGGCGCCGACGGCCGGCTGGACCTCCGGGCCCCCGACGTCGAGGCGGACCTTGTCGTGCTCGCGCGGGGGACCGGCAGCCCCGCGACGCCGCTGGGCCGGCTGGTCTTCGCCCTGGCCGGCCGCCGCGCCGCCGGGGCCGGACCCCTGGCCGTGGTCTGCTGCGACAACCTCGCCAGCAACGGCACCGTAGCCAGCCGGGCCGTCACCGGCCTGGCTGCCGGGTGGGACGCCGGGCTCGCCGCCTGGATCGAGGCCAACGTCAGCTTTGTCAGCACCTCGGTCGACCGGATCACGCCGCGGACCACGGAGGCCGACATCGCCGCCGTCGAGACCGCCTGCGGCTACCGGGACACCTCGCCCGTGGTGGCCGAGCCGTTCCGCAACTGGGTCCTCAGCGGCGACTTCCCCGCCGGGCGCCCGCGCTGGCAGGACGCCGGCGCCGTGTTCGTGGATGACATTGAGCCGTATGAAAACCGCAAGCTCTGGCTCCTCAATGGCGCGCATTCGCTGCTGGCCTACGCCGGGCAGCTGCGCGGCCACGCCACCGTGGCCGAGGCCCTGCAGGACGAGCTGTGCCGGCAGGCCGTGGAACGGTTCTGGGACGAGGCCGAAGCCAACCTGCACGGCCCCGACCTGCAGATTCCCGCGTACCGCGCTGCGTTGCTGGAGCGCTTCGGCAACGCCCGGATCGCTCATCACCTGGCCCAGATCGCGATGGACGGAAGCACCAAGCTGCGCATGCGCGCGGTTCCCGTGCTGCTGGCCGAGCGTGCCCGGGGCCGTTCCGGCGCGGCGGCGGCCCGCATGATCGCCGCCTGGATGGATTTCAGCGCCTCGGCGGCCCAGTTCCAGGACCCGCTCGCGGCGGAGGTGGCTGCGGCCAACGCGCTTGGCGGCGCGGAGAGCACCCGTGCCCTGCTCGCGCTGCTGTTCCCGGAGCTCGTGGACACTGCCGCACCCGCCGGCGGTCCCGTCGCCGAGCTCGTCGAGAACCTCCGGGGAACCTTTTCCGGGCCGGCTGTCCCGGAGTAAGAGGACCTTCTGCAGGCACTGCTGCCCGGGCGCCGGCCCTCACCGGTTCCCGGGCAGTGCTGTGCCGGACGCGGGGCGGACCGGGTCTGCGAGAAATTTATGGCAACCGCTTGCCAAAAGATTGCCAAGTGACTAGGATTACATCCAGACGAAGAGGCCACCGGGTGGCAACCGGCACGGCCGGCCGCACCGGAAGGCTCGCCCCGCAACGACGCGTAAGGATTCCCCACGATGCTCAAGCCCCAGGCCAGTGAAACCCGCGAGATCGTCAATCTCGACGGCCTGTACCGCTTCAAGGTGGACTTTGACCGCTCCGGCCACCGGGACGAATGGTTCCAGGCGCCGCTGGACTCGGACCTGGAAATGGGTGTCCCGGCCAGCTACAACGACGTCTTCCCGGACAAAGCCATCAGGGATCACGTCGGCTACGTCTGGTACCAGCGGGACGTGCGCGTGCCGCGCGGCTGGGCCGGGGAACGCATCCACGTCCGTCTGGACTCCGCAACGCACGAGGGCATGGTGTGGGTCGATGACACCCTGGTGGCCCAGCATACCGGCGGCTACATGCCGTTCAGCGCCGACATCACCGGGCACGTGACGCCCGGGCAGGTCTTCCGCCTCACCATCTCCGTCAACAACGAGCTCACCCAGGCCACGATCCCGCCGGGCACCATCACCGTCACCGAGGACGGCCGCCGCCAGCAGAGCTACCTCCACGACTTCTACAACTACGCCGGACTGCACCGCAGCGTCTGGCTGTTCAGCACCCCCGCGGTGAGGCTGGATGACATCACGGTGGTCACCGGCTTCGAGGGATCGGCCGGCAGCGTCGAGTACTCCATCGCCACCGCCGGCGGAACCGGCAGTGAAACGGTCACCGTTTCCCTCCGGGACGCCGACGGCGCAGAGGTTGCCCGCGCCGACGGCGCCCGCGGCACCCTGACGATCGCCGACGTCCTGCTCTGGAAGCCCGGCGCCGCCTACCTCTACAGCCTCACCGCCGAAATCCGCGACGGCGACCGGCTGCTGGACAGCTACACCCTGCCGGTCGGGGTCCGCACCGTGGAAGTCCGCGGCAAGGAATTCCTCATCAACGGCGAACCCTTCTACTTCACCGGCTTCGGTATGCACGAGGACCACGTGGCCATCGGCAAGGGCCACAGCAACGCCCAGATGGTCAACGACTTCCAACTCCTGGACTGGGTGGGCGCCAACTCCTTCCGGACCTCGCACTACCCCTACGCCGAGGAAGTCATGGAGTTCGCGGACCGGCACGGGATCGTGGTGATCGACGAAACCGCCGCCGTCGGGCTGCATCTGGGCTTCGGCGCCGTCTTCGGCGGCATTGCCAAGAAGACCTACGTCGAGGGCGGTGTGGACGCCAACACCGCCGCCAACCACCGGCAGGCGATTTCCGAGCTCGTCGCCCGCGACAAGAACCACCCGTCCGTGGTCATCTGGTCGATCGCCAACGAACCCAATGGCTCGGAAGAGGGCGCCCGCGAATACTTCGCGCCCCTCGCGGAACTGACCCGCCGGCTGGACCCCACCCGGCCGGTCGGCTACGTCAACGTCATGTTCGACACCCCGGACAAGGAACTGCTCGGGGACCTGTTCGACGTCATCCTGCTCAACCGCTACTACGGCTGGTACCTCAACAACGGCGACCTCGAAACAGCCGAGCGGTCCCTCGAGAAGGAACTGCGCGAGTGGGACGCCAAGTACGGCAAGCCCATGATCATGACGGAGTACGGACCGGACACCATGCCCGGTTTCCACTCGATCTATGAGCAGCCCTGGAGCGAGGAATACCAGTCCGCGTTCCTGGCCATGTACCACCGGGTCTTCGACCGCGTGGACGCCATGGTGGGCGAGCAGGTCTGGAACTTCGCGGACTTCCAGACCTCCAACGGCATCATGCGCGTGGACGGCAACAAGAAGGGCGTCTTCACCCGGGACAGGCGGCCCAAGCCCGCCGCCTATGCCCTGCGCCAGCGGTGGACGGCACTGGCCGGCACCAAGAACACCACTTCCGAGGCGTAGGCCTTACCGCACATTTTTCGCCGGACCCCAGGTCCGGCAACGGGTAAAGGAGCCCATTCATGAAAAAGCTGAGCAAGCTCAGCATCGTCGGCTATGGCGCCGGCGATGCTGCCAACAACCTCGCATTCACCACCGCCACGATGTTCCTCCTCGTGTACTACACGGACGTCGCAGGGATTTCGGCCGCGGCCGCCGGCACCCTGCTGCTGGTTGTGCGGATCTTCGATGCCTTCGCCGACGTCTTCGCAGGCCGCGTGGTGGACCGGACCTACAGCAAACGGTTCGGCAAGTTCCGCCCGTTCATCATGTTCGGCTCCATCCCGCTGCTGCTGCTGAGCGTGGCGACCTTCTCCATCCCCGCGCTCGGCGAATCCGGCACCCTGCTCTACGCATACGTCACCTACGCGGCCCTGGGCCTGGCCTACAGCCTGGTCAACATTCCCTACGGTTCGCTGGCCGGCGCCATGACGCAGGACCCCGCCGAGCGCGCCAAGCTGGGCTCGGCCCGGATGGTCGGCGGGATGCTGGTCGGCTCCGCCCTGGGCATCTTCGTGGCCCCTTTGATCAAGCCGGGCGCCAACCTGCAGGTAACGTTCACCACGATCACCCTGATCTTCGTCGTCATCGGTGCAGCCCTGTACTTATTCACCGTCCTGACCACCAAGGAGCGCGTCCACCGTGCCGTCCCCAACGTCACGTTAAAACAGAGCATGGACACGCTCAAGGGCAACCGGCCGCTGCTGATGCTGTGCCTGAGCTCCTTCTTCTTCCTGACCGGATACCTGGCCCTCACCTCGGTCCAGCTGTACTACCTCCGTGATGTCCTGGGCCGGCTGGACCTGTACCCCGCGCTCTCCATCATCCAACTCGTCCTCACCTTCGTGCTGGCCGGGTTCATGCCCAAGCTGGTGCGGAACCTCGGCAAGAAGCGCGTCTACATGTTCTCGTCGCTGGTCACAGTCATTGGGGGCGCCATCGTCTTCTTCGCCCCGGCAAGCCAGGTTTGGATCGGTTTCAGCGGCCTGGTCATCAGCCTCGTGGGCGTCCTCTCGGTCAACATCGTGGTGTGGGCCCTCGAAGCCGACACCGTCGAATACGGCGAATGGAAGACCGGCGTCCGGACCGAGGGCATCACCTACGCCTTGTTCTCCTTCACCCGCAAGACCGGCCAGGCCGTCGGGGGAGCGCTCGCGGCCTATGCCCTGGCCCTTGGTGGTTACAAGTCCGGCGCCGTCCAGACCCCCGACGCCGTCTTCGGCATCCAGCTGGCGGCCGGCGCGCTGCCTGCCATCATGACCATCCTGGCCGTGCTCGTGATGGCCAAGTACACGCTCACCGACACCATGCACGCCCGGATCCTCAGCGAAATCCAGGTCCGCCGCACCGCCGGCGCCGGCAGCGCCGGCGGAAACGCCGTCGGAACCTCCCGGAACGACGCCGACGGCACTGTTTCCGCCGAGGCCGCACCGCTGGCACCCAGCAACTAAGCCACCCCACCACCCAGATAAGGACCTGTTGTGAAAATCATTGCCGCTGAAGTCTTCGTGACCAGCCCCTCCCGGAACTTCGTGACCTTGCGGATCACCACGGAGGACGGCGTGACCGGCATCGGCGACGCGACGCTCAACGGCCGCGAGCTTGCCGTGGCCGCGTACCTGAAGGAGCACGTCGCGCAGCTGCTGATCGGCAAGGATCCGCACCGGATCGAGGACACCTGGCAGTTCCTGTACCGGAGTTCCTACTGGCGCCGCGGGCCGGTCACCATGGCCGCGATCGCCGCCGTCGACATGGCCTTGTGGGACATCAAGGGCAAGCTGGCCGGGATGCCGGTCTACCAGCTCCTGGGCGGGGCGTCCCGGAACGGGCTGCG